>DASXEJ010000019.1 GCA_036490175.1 Pirellulales bacterium
CCCGCCGCTGCTGTCCTTCTCCAGAAATTTGAAATTGAAGAAATAGAAATCACATCTACCGGCCATCAGTTCGTCGCATTGCCATCGCGTCACGAGGCTCTTTGATACCAAATAGTCTCCCAATGCTGCTAAATCAGAACCCCTTGATCGTGCCGCCCTCGATCCGGCCATAAACTCGCGAACGGAAGCGTTTAAGGTTTCCGCCGCAATCAAGCGGCTGCTGACAACATGTTCCAGGAACGCATCAAGGTCCACGGATACCGGTCCCCAGGTCCGAACGCCTACTCATGCCCTCATGATACCCGGCCGGAGGGGCGATCAACTCATTTTTGCGGTATGGCGCGTTCCCAAGTAGGAGAGCCACGCAATGGGTTCTGCAAAAACTAGCATCAAGAGGCCGCCCACTGCTTCGGTACCATAGCCCATTAGGTAGTTCATTGCGGTGTAACCCTCTGCAGGATTGAAAATCCCGTTCAAGCCGGGTAGGCCGTGGAGTATTCCAATGATGCCAGCCGTTCTGACGATCAGTCCAAATATGTCACGAGCGTTCATCGAAAGGCCTCCTGGGATGCGGTGGACAGAATCCTTTTGCTGGCCTACAGCTTGGCCACTACGTTCTTCTATCACAACTTCAACCGGGGCCAGCACGCAGTTAGGACCGCGCCAGCGGCCAACTCCAGGGTCACGAAGCACAAATGAACCGTCGAAGGTATGGTCGAGCCAATGCCGTTTAAGGTGGCCAAAACACGCGGCTCCAATCGACAGCGGCGGCAATTAATTTCCGACTGCCCCACGTCCGCATGATCCATAAGCTTGCATTTATGGATTAGGCGGCAGTACAATGCCGGCGGCTAACGGGGCCGCTCGCGACGTTGCTCTGTAAGGCGGTGTGGGTCACGGATAGATACCCAAGGTGACGCCCAAACCCGCCGCACTGTGCTAACACCTCAGGAGGCCGGCGATGTTGACCTTTTTTGGACGGCGACGGCGGTTCTGTGACGGGGTCTCGCGGCGAGATTTTCTCCGCGTCGGCGCACTTTCGGTCGGCGGCCTTTCTTTGGCCGACCTGCTGCGGCTGAAGGCCGAGGGGGCCGTCGGTCCCACGCCCGGCAAAAGCGTGATCATGGTCTTCCTGCACGGCGGGCCGCCGCACCTGGACATGTACGACATGAAGCCGCGCGCCCCGGTGGAATTCCGCGGCGAGTTCAATCCGATTAGCGGCAACGTGCCCGGCATGGATTGCTGCGAGCTGATGCCCCGGCAGGCCGGCATCATGGACAAGCTGGCAATCTTGCGCGGGCTGCACTTTGTTGAAGAACACAGTGCCCACTCGCTGTGGACCGGCTTCCCCGAGCGGATCAATCGGCCCGCGTTTGGCTCGGTGGTCAGTTACTTGAAGGGGAAGCAGGATGGGCTGCCGCCATATGTGAGCTTGATGAATCAACCGCTGTCCGAGAATCCCGCGTATTGCGGCACGCCGCATCGGCCGTTCGTGCCCAACGGGCCGGGTTTGGAAGATTTGGGGCTGGCGGCCGGCATTTCCGTCGATCGGTTGAAGGGGAGGCAGCAGTTGCTCGGCGGACTCGACACGATCCGCCGCGAGGTCGACTACCGCGGCGCGCTGGCCGGCATCGATGCTTACACGGTCCGCGCGCTCGACATGGTGGCTTCCAGCAAAAGCCGCGAGGCGTTCGACCTGGATAAAGAATCGCCCGCCGTGCGCGAGCGCTACGGCAAGGCGAACGAAGATTTCTTGCGCGCCCGGCGGCTAGTCGAGGCGGGAATTTCGGTAGTAACGCTGGTCGTGGGGGGCTGGGACACGCACAGCAATAATTTCAACTCGATGCGCAACCTGCTTCCCAAGCTCGACCAGGGGATGCACGCGCTAGTGAGCGATCTGCACGAGCGGGGCATGAATCGCGACGTGGCGGTGATCCTGTGGGGCGAGTTCGGCCGCACGCCGCGCGTCAACGCCACGGCCGGTCGCGACCATTGGCCGCGGGCCGGATTTGCGGTGATGGCCGGCGGCAGTTTTCAGACGGGCCAGGTCATCGGCGCTACCGACGCCCGCGGCGAAGCGGCCGTGGGCTTGTCGATGAAATCGAGCCATGTGCTCGCGAGCCTGTACCAGCACATGGGCATCGACCCGGGGATCTCGATCCCCGATCACAACGGCCGTCCGACTTATCTGCTGGACGAGCGCGACCCGGTGCCGGGGTTGGTGTAGAGACTGTAGTAGAAGCCGCTTCACTGCGTGCGTGTGGTCGACGACCCGCGGCCGCGATACGCTAGCAAGCCGCCGACGGCCAGTACGACCGCGGTCGTTATCGAGGCCGGTTCGGGGACGAATTCCACGACGCCATTAAATGGAATGCCGATCGGATCGAGGGTTTGATTCGACCAGTCGTTCCAAGCACCCGGATTGTGGAAATTCGGGTAGTACATGGCGACCCAGAACTCGGTTCCAAAGGCATTGTTTGGCTCGCCGCTATCCCAATTGGTGTACGTGATCGGCGCACCGCTGACCCAGAGGTAGTTGTCGGCCGGGTTCGCGGCGTTGATTTGCTGCGTCGGGTCGTAAAGACCGATCCAGAGCAGATGTTGTTGGCCGCCATAGCCGCCGAACACGTCGAGCAAGAAGTTCTGCTGCTCTTGGTTGCCGATTGTTGCCAGGTGCCCGCCGAGAGCTTCTGCCTCCGCCTCTGAGTCGGCCCAATTCGCATTCGACAATAGTTGGTAACTATGCCCCGTCGCTGGATCGGAAATGACGGGACTGATGGGAATCACGCCTGCCGAGCTTGGTTGCGTGGCGGCACAGTAGATGACCGCCGATAGCGCTAAGAAAACGGGAACGCTTTTGAACATGTATCGAGCTCGCGGGGGTATTTCAGAGCTGTTTTGACGCGAGATTCGATTGTTGCTGCGGGCGGCAACCATGTCGAGAAAATTGCTAAAAGAGCAAAACGTGCGCAGGGGAGGCAATGGAGAGCCGCCCAAGTTGTGCCTAAAGCGGCATGGCGTAGAGGAGGGGACGCCCTGTGTCGTTGGGTGCTGCGTCGGCACTAAGTTGACAGGCGAGGAGCAGCCGCTGATTACGTGCGGATCAGTGCAGCGGCGCGCTTTTGCGAGCACTGCGGGTGGACGCCGCCTGGGGAATAGGAGGGCTTGCCGCAGACCGGGCAGACCTTGCGGGGAACGCTCAGGACTTCGGGCTTGGGCTTCTTTTCACTCATGGCGTGATCCCCAGTGTTGCTCGGTCAGTGACGAAACTCGCCGCGGCAGATGGTGCTGATTCGCCGCGGCGCGGCAAACTCGCGGAATGTCTCACTTCAAGGCGTGGTGTGATCGGATCGAGGGCCGGCGCAGGATTCCGTTCCGCTCGGATCTATGGAGGGAGGCTCATGAAGTGTCGGCTGCACAAAAGTCAGCCTGCATAGATGGGAGGTAGTTACATTGTCGCCGCAAAGTACCGACGCCACAAGCGGCAATCGTCGGGTTGGGCGAGCATCTTGCTGGATCGCCAAGCGATTAGGCCCCTTTTTTCCGGTTAAGGCATGCTGGCGCCTGCGCTGCACGCGGGCAGGACGTGCGCGGATTAGCTCGGCGGTGTGATCGAACGGGTGTCATTTACCATCAATCGGCCAGCGAAACAGCAGTTCTTGGTCTGCGCCGGTCTCGGCATCGATCTTCGAATTCACATCGTGCCACTTGCTGTGGAGAAGCAGGCCACGATCATCGAGCTTGTAAACAAAGGGCTCGCCCGAGGTGGCATCGAGCGGCACTTCCGTAATATATGACGGAGCGAGATCGGACAACTGCTCGGGAAAGCGGCCTTGATCGAGTCGATAGCGGGCTAGCGCCAAGGCAAGAATGCCGACCTGATTCGCGGCCGTGGTGCGTGCTCCTTCGCGTACGTATTGCACCAAGTGGCCGAGGAATTCCGGCAGCAGGTCGAAATCGAACGTCGACCGCCTCGGTGGGTAGGTCGGATGCTTCACATCTTCTGTCTGAGCTACTACCACGGCCCACGGCTGTGCGGCGACATCGATCAATCGGCGCATGGCGTCGAGGTAGCGGACGGCCAGTTGCTGTTTGGTCGCATAGTGAATGGCCGTGGTCAGATTGCCGCCGATGCGGAGGTTGTAGCCCATCGTCGTGGGATCGTCTGCCGAGACAATGCCTGCCACGCGATCACCGAGCAGGCCGATCTGCAAGCCTGGGCGGATGTCGACCGCTGCCAGCGCGACTTGCAACCGCTCGAGGTCTTGGGCGCTGAAATTGACTTGCGGCAGCAGGTGCTTCAGATTCCTGACGAACGCGCGCTGATTCGACATTCGCACGAGTTGCGAGACGGCCAGCGGATTGGATTCCAGCGATTGGGCGATCGTCAGGGCATCACACAGCGAGTCCGTCGCGCCGGTCGCATCGCCATGCCGCGCTCGCAGATACCCTTCGAGAAGTAAGCAACGGACGATGCCACGCAGCGGGCTAACCCAGGGGACCGATCCACCGTAACCCTCTTCGGCGTGCATGGGAAAATTCGCGCGGCCCCCGAGCGCGGCCGCCTGATGCCAGCGGGCGAAATCTTCGCGGCAGTCCAGCAGCAATTGTTCGGCAATGGGCAGCGCTTCCCACTCCCCGGCAAGCTCAGGGAGTTGTTGGTCCGAGTCGAATTGCGGTAACAACCGCAGCTTATCTCGGTACGCCTTCATCCAGGTTCGTTCGTCGGCCTGGTAGAGCGCGAAGCAATCCTTGTCGGGCGGGATCCGCGGACTGTTGGCGTACAACTCGTCCGGGGTGACCGGTTCGCCGCGTGCGCGAATGGCAGCGAGCGCGGCCTGCACCTCGCTCGATTGCCACCACCACCAGACAACTGGTACGGCGATCGTCGCGACGGCGACCGCGGCGGCCACGATCAGCACGATCCGCTTATTACGCGATGCGGTGGGCGTTTGGTTGTGGTCCACTGCGCGACCGAACATAGGCCGGTTCCGGGGCGGCTTGCGCCAGAGAAAAATAGAGTCAGATTAATTGTCAACGATGGATTACGGCTGTGCCAGAGATTTCGCGTTCGCCACGGCCGAACGCGGGGAATCCCACTACGATCACCACGCCAGTAACGTTGCCCAGTCCCGATCCGCGAGGGCTCTGTTAACTCTCATGCGTACCTCCACCAACCAACGGCACGAAGCGGCACTTTGTCAATTCCAGGCGGTGGTATGTCTCGCCGTGGCGCTCGATGCGCTCGAGCGTCTGGCCGCTGGGGCTACCGAGAGGTATGGCTAATCGGCCGCCCTCGGCCAGTTGATTCAGCAGGGCAGGGGGGCAGGTCGTGGTAGCCGCGGCAACCAGAATGCCCCGGTAGGGCGCCTCGTCTGGCCACCCCTGCGTGCCGTCGCCGACCAACAATTTGACGTTCTGATAGTTCAGCTCTGTTAGAACGCGGCCGGCCCGCGCCGAAAGTTCAGCATGTAATTCCAGCGAGATCACGCGTGCGGCCAACTCAGCCAGGATGGCGGTTTGATAACCGCTGCCGGTGCCGATATCGAGGACGGTTTCATGGCCCGCGAGTTCGAGCGCCTCGCTCATCATGGCCACGATCAGGGGCTGGCTGATGGTTTGCTCGCAGTCGATGGCCAAAGCGCGATTGGCGTAGGCATCGGCCAGTCGCGCGACATTGACGAAGCGCTCGCGCGGCACACGGCTCATCGCGTCCAGCACACGGCGATCACGAATGCCGTGCCGCTCGAGGTCGCGGACCATGCGCAATCGCGCAAGATGGACTTCGCTGTCTGGAGGCATACGCGGGGTCTCGCCATCGACAGAGTCGCCAGTTGCTTGCTCTCAGGCAACTGTGCCACAGGCGGCCGTGCCGCAATCGCCTTTTGATGTCGCTGGCTATCGCGGCGTGGCCGCGGCCAATTCGGTGACAGATTTTTCTGCCGCGCGCCAATCGGCCACGTGCAATTCTACCGTGCGGCGGCCGCGAAATTCGTTGATCACGGGCCGAAACGCAATCGATATAGGGCCTGGGCATTGCGCCATCGGCTCGGCCCAATCGCCGCCGCCAAACGCTACGCCGCGCAGACTTGTTTTGGCCTGGGCCAACTTCATCGACAGGTGCCGTTCGCCCCCTCCCATGCGCTTGGGGGGCTCGGCCAGCGTAATGCCCGTGGCACATAGCATGGGACGAGGATTGGATTGGCCGAAGGGAGCCAAACGTTCGATCTGTTCGACGGTGGCCAGCGTCAATTCGGAAAGATACACCTCGGCATCGATCGATAGTTCCGCCACGCGCTGCTGCTGGGTGATCGTTTCGGCGGCGTAGTCGCAAAATTCGCTGCGAAAGGCCTCGACGTTTTGCTCGTTGATTTTCAGGCCGGCCGCCGCGGCGTGACCACCATGGGTTAGCAGGTGTTGCGAGCACGCGACAAGCGCCTGACACACGTCAAAGCCGGGAATGCTGCGGGCTGATCCGGTGCCCGGCTTCACGCCGACTTCGTCCAGCGCGATCATCACGACCGGGCAATGGTGTCGGTCTGCCAGGCGGCCAGCGACGATGCCGATCACGCCCGGATGCCAGCCCCGTTCGGCCAGCACCAGCGCCGCATCTTGCCCGGCGTCGAATTGCGCTTGAGCTTGCGCCCCGGCCGCGAGCAGAATGCTGCGCTCCAGGCTTTGGCGGCTGCCATTGAGCTGGTCGATGTATTCGGCCAGCATGTCGGCGCGCTCTTGCGAAGTAGTCATCAACAGCTCGACGGCCAGTTGTGCCTGGCCCAGTCGACCCGCCGCGTTCAGTCGTGGGGCGAGCGCGAAACCGATGTCCTCGGCATTGAGCGCCGGCTTGCGATCCAACTCGGCTCGTTTCATAAGCGCGGCCAGGCCCAGCACCGGCCGATCACGCAGCGCGACCAGTCCGTGTTGCACAAGCACGCGGTTCTCGTCCACCAGCGGCACCACGTCGGCCACGGTCCCCAGTGCGGCCAGTCCCAATGCCGATAGCAGGAACGAACGCATCCGGTCGTTCACCTTTTGGCCGCCACTGGCCTGCTTTGCCACCAGCCACGCCAGCTTGAACGCCACGCCGGCGCCGCTCAGTCCGGCAAAGGGATATCCTTGCCCAGGCAGGCCCGGATGAACGATCGCGGCGGCATCGGGCAGCACGGCGCCGGGCTGATGGTGATCCGTGATGATCAGATCGATCCCCAACTCGCGGGCGGCACGCGCCTCGTCGACGCTGGCGATGCCGCAGTCGACGGTGATTACCATCTTGGCCCCCTGGCGCGCGAGCGTGGCGAGCGCTTCCTGGTTCAGGCCATAGCCCTCTTCCAAGCGATGGGGGACGTAATAGCCGACGTTGGCGCCGAGCAACGTCAAGCATTGCCAGAGCAGGCTGGTGGCGGTCATGCCGTCGACGTCGTAATCGCCGTACACAATGATCCGCTGGCCGGACTGCACCGCGCGCAAAATCTGTTCGGCGGCACTCACGGCGCCGGGCAATAGCTCGGGATCGCGCAGCGAAGAGAGCTTGGGTTCGAGAAAGTCGCGGGCTGAGTCCGGATCGCCGAGCCCTCGACAGATTAGCAGCCGGGCCACGACCGTGGGGAGGCGTGCGGCGCGCTCCAGGGCGCGAATCCGCTCCGAATCATGCGAGTGAATGCGCCACTGCTTCGGCATATCGTCCTGACGAGCATCGAGCGGCGGTTTGTTCCTTGGCGCCGTGACCTAAAGCAATAGCAGGCTGCGTCCAAGCGGCGGCCCGAAGTAGAGCCCTGGCCGCCCGCAGGCGGTAGCTGTTGGCTAGCCCACGCCGGCAGCTACCGCTTCTTCTTCTCGACGTGCAAGGTGTGCTTGCGCAGCCGTGGGCTGTACTTCAGCAGCTTGAGCTTCTCGCCGCCGGTCTTGCGGCGGACCGTATAGTTCAGGTCCCCCGTCTCCTCGCAGGCGAGAAAGACGACTTCGACCTTTTTCTTACTTTTGCCCATCGGATCACTCGTCTCCCGAATTTCCAGGCATTCACGATTTTGTCAGGGGGTCGATTCTACCCGGAAAGGGGCCAGTACCGCCAGCCCTGGGAAATAGCGGGTGGCGGCCTAAAAATGAGCTGGTCCGGGTCTCGCGGACATCCCAGCCTACGATCACCAAAAGCTCATGGCGATGACCCAAGAGAGACGCCGTTCGCATCCACGTGGCAGTTGTGAGCAAGGGGTAGGTTTAAAGCCGCGACCCTATGAAATCGTTCGGGACTTGTTGAAAGTTCGACGGCGGCACAATGCGAGTCGGGGCGCCCTTCTACGGCGCGTCGTAAACCTTGATCGTACAGTCGGGGAGCAACGCCTCAGCCGATCCGACATCAATGTCTTTCAAAGAGTCGTTGCTGATCAGCCATGTTGCCCAGTCATTCTTGGCACCCATAAGGCGCCACGTAACCGGCGTCTTTACCTGATCGCACAATATAATCCAGGAGTGGCTTGGGTTTGGTTGCCCTCTAAGGCTGCGCAGGTGGTCAATAAGTTCATTCCTTTGACGAACCTGATGCGCATTCCACCCCAGCCACAGGGCCAAGAGCGTAACCATCGAGAACATCGTCCCAAGCCCGAACTGGTACCAGCGGCGCGTGTGTTTAGCGGTTTGCGACATTATTGAATTGTATCGCGGGCTGCGAAGGCAGGCACTCCGGGCATCCTCGATGTCTACGGTCGCGCTCGCCGAAGCGGCAGTTCTTGAAACCAGAGACTCGACCACTTTTTCCGGAATTCCTGCCGTCTCGCCATAAAGATCGAGGACGATTGGTTCTTCGCCCGTCGCAGGATAAATAACGATCAGTGGCGGATACTTGCGACCCAAAGCCGATAATTCGGCTTCGACATCGAGACCAAAAGGCGTGCAGTCCATTTGCAGCGGAACAGCTTTCGTCTTACGCAATGCCCTGCGGACTTTCGGTGTGTCGACGTAGTGTTCCAGCATTTTCTGAATGACATCCCAATCGGCAGTGAAACTGGCGAGAACGTCGTGTCCCTCAGCGTGATATTGCCGCATCGCGGCACGCGAGAAGGGCTGCCATGGGATCGTCCGCCAACGTTTCTCGTCCAAATAGTGCGACCAGAGCCAAGTGGCAACTGCCACGAAGGCGATCGTGACGATCAGCGTCCGCAACGAAAATCGAAACCGGCGGCGGACATGCTTGGGTGCTGGGGGCATGGACGCTGCTCGGCCGATTACGGTGTGGTAGGAGCAGGACGGACGGAGAAGTCAGAAAATATCTTGCAATTTGGTAGGGCCGCTTGAAGTAGCTTGACTTGCTCTTCGCTGACGGGCGTCCCTTGGACGTGAAGCTCGGTCAGGTTCTTAAGATTTGCGAGCGGCGTTAGGTCGCTGACTTGTGTGTCGTCGAGCCAAAGCCGTCCGAAGTTCGTGAGATTAGCTAGTGGTGAAAGGTCGCTGACCGCTGTTCCTTGGACGTGAAGGTCGCCGAGAAGTTTCAGCGCAGCTAGAGGAGCGAGGTCGGTAACTTTCGTCCGATCGGCGTACAAAACTTGCAAGTACGGAACGCTGGCAAGGGGAACGAGGTCGCTGATCGGCGTGTCCTCGCATTCTATCTGCCATACATTCTTGAGCCCGGCCAGCGGCGAGAGGTCGCTGACTTGCGTGCCACGGAACGAAAGGCGCTCTAAGTTCACGAGCCCGGCCAGCGCGGACAGGTTACTGACCGGCGTGTTGCCTAGGGTAAGGGTATCCAGGCTCTTGAGCCCTGAGAGCGGTGTGAGGTCGTGGACCGGGGATCTGTTGAGCTTAAGTGTGTCCAAGTGCGTTAGTCCGACGAGAGGCGATAGATCGCTGACGTGAGTGCCTTCGACGTCGAGCCTTTCTAGGAGGACCAGCGCGGCAACGGGCGTTAGGTCGCTCACTTGGCTATCGTTAAGAAACAGAGCAGATAGGTTCGTTAGTGCTGCCACCGACGATAGGTCGCTGACCTGCGTCTCCTCGACGCTGAGCATTTCGAGGTTTCTCAGCGCAGAGAGCGCCGAGAGGTCGCTCAATGAGGGATTTTGATTTGCAAGTACGGCTTCGACTCTTGGCCCGCAGATGGCCGACAACGTCCTACGCCACCAGGAAGGTTCTAACAATCTCCCTGACGAATCAAACGCAGAGGGCTGGTCAAACCGGCCGACGAATCGAATGTCGACGTTCTCGTATTTGGTTTTTAGCTGCTCAACAATCTGAAGTTCGTGTCGGGATTGGGCGCGTTCGTACGAGACCCATACCAAAGGCAGGCTTACGACGGTGATAAGAACGAACAGCGATCGCAGGCTGTAGGAAAACCAGCGGCGGGTGTGTTCGGGGACTGGGGACATGAAAGCAGTCGTTAGCCAATGGTTCTCGGCGTGGAGTTGTCGATGGCGAGTTCGCGATTCTTTATCCAATTGAACAGCGTCACAGCACCGACTCCGAGAGAGTCGATCAGCACGTCCAAGATCGTCCCTTCTCGACTTGGGACAAACGTCTGGTGAAATTCGTCGCTCGCCGCGAATATCACAGCGATGATGCCGGCCGTGAGAGCGTTTCGTCGTTTGTGCGACGGTCGCCAGGAGTTCAATAGCAGGACAAGCGCGGCTGTCAGAATCGCGAATTCCGTGGCGTGCCAGCTCTTCACGACGGCAAACCAGGCAATTCCCCAAAAAACCTCGAACCGCTCCAACAGCTTCCGACCGAATACCGATTCGACTGCGGCGAATAGCTGATCCATGCTTACGACCGTACAAGATGTCGCGAAAATCAGCCCTGCCCAAAATAGGATAAATGCCACTTGGAACCGGAACCAGTTGCGGGCGTGCTTGGGGGCTTGGGACCTGGACATTTCTTCTACCCTGGCGTGTTATGTTTCTGACGCCGCGCCCTCGCCCCAAGCAAGAAACGTATCCAGAATCTGTTCAAGCCTGGTCTCGTCACCTGCCCCGTACCAAACTCCATCTTCAACACGGCAACGTAACCACCGCGGATCCGACTGGAATCCAGCGGCGTCAACATTTTCGGGAATCGGCGGAAATCTGCGGTCGACGATTGGCGCTTCAGCCAGATCGATTGTGACCCATCAGCCTGGATTGTGGCAACTCTCAATCGAAATGCCGTAGCGATGTTCGCGCACTCCATTGCAGTGTCTGGCAAACCAAGACGCCGCGCGAGCGCGGCCCTAGATTAGTTGCATCGGAATCGGCCGAGGGCCTGCTCGATCACCGCGTTCGCGAGCTTGCGGTACGCACTCCAGCCCGGCTCCCTCTGTACTTGGTTTGCCCGACTCGCCGGCGGCGGAATGTCCGCCACTGTGGCGACTATTTAATTGTTGCTGGTCCCCGGGGGGATTGATGGGCCTATTTTCCGGAATTGCCGCTGTAAACGGGCCCGCTGCACGATTTGTTGCATATCCTCGGGTATCATGTACCGTAGGTAGTGGAGCGGGGTGCGCTTAGATCGCGGTCACGTCGACGCATCACCCGGTCGAATCACTACGACTTACGACCGCAAATATCCGCGAGTTGCGACTGCCTGTCGCGCCCCTGTCTGCACGTGAGGGGAATGGAACCGAGTATGGCCGACCAGCCATCGCCGAATGCGCGCCAGAAGCTGGCAAGTTCCGCGGCGACTACCGCCAGCGGCGGCGCGGACGGCGCGGTAGCACAGCCCTCGGCCACTGCCACGTCGGGCGTATCAGCTACAGGAGCCGCAGGTACACCGACGGCGAACACACCAACGACCGGCGCTGCGCCGACCGCCACGACGAAGACCGATACCGCGAAGGCCGGCGCTGCGCCCGCGAGCGAGAAAGCTGACAAAGCTGCAGCCAGCCAACCTGCCGACAAAAGCCAGCCCACCGAGAAGAAAAAATCCGCCGCGCCGGCTGATCCCGCAGGGGATGATCGGGTCGGACGATTTGCCTGGATGACGGTCGTGCCCAGTTGGCTCGTGAGCCTGTTGGTGCACATGTCGATACTGCTGTTACTGGCGTTGATCGTCGAGCCGGTGAAATTGACAAAGCAGCTCGTCGATCTCGTGGCGACGGATGCCCCCATCGGAGAGCAGGTGGATCAGATCGTGACTTCGGATCTGCCGCCCGGCGCGACTGACTTGGGGCAGACCGAAGGCCTTGCCGACGCACTCATTGTCTCGGCCGAAGCAGACGGTATGGATATTTCGACGTTCAACGAACTGCCCGCCGCGCCGGGGGGCCCTGGCGAAATGACCAACATCGGATTGGAAGCTTCGCAGGTGCTCGACCTGGGCAAGGCGCTTGGTGGTGGCGGAGGCGCGGGCGGAGCGGCCAACGATAGCGGATTGTCGGGCCGCGGTGACGCATCGCGCAAAGCACTCGCGCTCGAGCGTGGTGGCTCGGAGGGAAGCGAGAACGCCGTGGGATTGGGATTAACCTGGCTCGCCCATCATCAAAACCCTGACGGCAGTTGGAGCTTCAATCATCGCAAAGGGCCCTGCCAGGGGCGCTGCGGAAATCCGGGCCGGCTGGAAAACGGCGATATCGCGGCCACGGCCATCGCCTTGTTGCCGTTTCTGGGTGCCGGTCAAACCCATTTGCAAGGAAGCTACAAGAAGAACGTGCAAGCCGGCCTGTATTATCTCGTGAATCGCATGCACATCGGGCCTGATGGCGGCGACCTCTCGTACGATCAGGGCGTGATGTACGGTCACGGCCTGGCGTCGATCGCACTGTGCGAAGCCTACGGCATGACCAAGGATACCGGGCTGGCCGAGCCGGCGCAGCAGGCGATCAATTTCATCGTCTACGCGCAGGATCCGGTCGGGGGTGGCTGGCGCTACACGCCTCATCAGCCGGGTGATACCTCGGTGCTGGGCTGGCAGTTGATGGCGCTCAAGAGTGCGCACATGGCCTATTTGAATGTGCCGCCCAAGACGATCAAAGGAGCCGTGAACTTTCTCAACTCGGTGCAAGCTGAAAGCGGCGCCACCTACGGCTATGTGAATCCGGGGCGCGGGCCGGCCACCACCGCGATCGGCCTGTTGTGCCGGATGTATCTGGGTTGGAAGCATGACGAGCCGGCGCTCGAGCGCGGCGTGCAGTTGCTGGGCGGTCAGGGGCCTTCAGACCGCAACATGTACTACAACTATTACGCGACGCAGGTCATGCACCACTACGAGGGAGAGCAGTGGACAAAGTGGAACGCCAAAATGCGCGACTACCTGGTGAACTCGCAGATTCGCGCCGGCCACGAACGAGGAAGCTGGTTCTTGGGGGGCGATCATAGCGCCGAGCAGGGGGGCCGTCTCTACACGACCTCGATGGCGACCATGACCCTGGAAGTCTACTACCGCCACCTGCCGATCTATCGCAAAGACAGCACAATGTCTGAGTTCGACGAATAGCCTCCACGACGCGCCGGCAGGCAGGGCGCGACGAATGTCAGGCGAACGGCCCCTCCGGATGCGCGGCAGCCCGCATGTTTGATCAACAATTCTGTTGACGGCTTGCGCGCCCATTGCTATGTTACGCATAGTATGTGACACAAATCGTCGAGGTGTGCCATGCGGATCGAACGGGAACTGATGCGTGGGGCCGGGCCGGTCGCCGTGCTGAAGCTGCTCGAAGGGGGCTCGAAGTACGGCTACGAGATGGTGGAAACACTGGCGCGCGATTCGGACGGCGTGTTGGACATGGGGCAGGCGACTCTCTATCCCCTTTTGTACAACCTGGAAGCCCAGGGGTTGGTCAAAGGGGAGTGGCGCGAGTCGGAATCGGCGCGACCCCGCAAGTACTACGCGTTAACGGCCAAGGGGAAGAAGCGTCTGGCGCATGACGTCGAACAGTGGCGCGCGGTCGCCCGTGCCATGCGCGGCCTGGGGGTTTTGCAGCCTGGCCTCGGTGGCGCTACCGGTTGAAAGGGAGCGGCGACGGCGATGCGCGATTTCTACGATCCAACGCCACGCTGCGGATGGCTCGCCCGGGCGTACGACACGCCGGTGAGTGATGCCTTTCATGGAGAGCTTACGGCGCGGCTTGATGCGCGGCGCGTGATTGCCGCGGCCGGTTTGCCGGCCCCGCTACCTGGTCTGATCTATGCCGTGGTCCGTCGTAGCCGATTGCGGCGCGGTGAGCGGCTGGATGTGGCCCGCGAATTGATCGCGCATTTCAATCGTCAACTGGCGACCGGCCGTTCGGCCGCCGAGCTGGCCGGAGATTTCGGCCTGCCAGACCAGATGGCCAGCCTGATTCGGCAAACTATGGTTGGTCGGCGCCGTCCGTTGTGGAACCGGCGCGCGACGAAGGACGAGCAGTGCGGACTATTTGCCGTCGGGCTGCCGGCGGCACTCTCGGCTGTGGTCGAGACGGTGGTGCGCAGCAGCCGCCTGTGGCGGCGCGAAAAGCTGGACGTGGCCCGTGAGCTGACGGCGCACTTTGCCGATGGCCTGGCGGCCGGACGCGCGCCCGACGAGCTAACTCGCGATTTCGGCCCCGTAGAGCAGGCGGCGCAGCTGATCCGTCAGGCAAAGATCCGCAACCGTTCGTTTGTCTGGCATTGCCGGCGGATGGCCCTGCGTGCTCTGGCAATCACGTTGTTCGTCGCGTTGATCGCGTACGGGCTGTTGGCCGCGCGATTCTATTTTGCTTCACCCGCGGTTGCGCACAACTATTGGCAGGATATCAACGCGGCCCGCCAGGCCGGCGAATCGGACGCTGCCTGGCCGCTTTATCGCCAGGCGATCATCAAGCTCGGCGATCCTCAGGACAAAGTGGCCAACCTGATGGCCGATCCCCTCTGGGCTGATTGGGTCGATCAAGGCCCTGCCGGCGAGCATTGGTCGCGCATCGTGGCCATCGTCGAGCGTTATCAAGATTCGATCAAGCTCGCCCGCGAAGCCGCCGAAAAGCCGCAAATGGGTTACCTGTTGGGCAACCCGGAAGATCGCAAGGCGTATCTGGCGGCGCACGCCGATTGGCTGGCCAAGGCGAAACCGCAGTCTGCCGATGCTAATACAGAGTTGGTCGGCGCGCACTTGGACGGTGTGCAGAATCTACGCGACGTGGCGCGCTTGCTGTGGGCTGACGCGCGTGTGGCGGCCGTGGCCGGGGAAGGTGATCGCGTGGTTGAGGACATTGTGGCGTCGCTGGCCATGGCCGCGCAAATCTATCAGCCGCGCAGCTTCTTGGTCGAGCAATTGGTCTCGCTGGCCATTTTCGACACGACGCTGGACAAGTTGGCAGCGATTCTGGCCGAAACGCCGGAAGTACTGAGTGACGGACAATTGCGCGATTTGGCGCACGCTATCGCGGCCTATCGCGATGATGCCCTGGTGATGGACTTCACCGCTGAACACGATATCGTTGATGACATTTTGCAGCGAACCTTCACCGATGATGGTCATGGCGACGGGCGCGTTACGCCGGCTGCCTGGGTTTGGCTGGAGCAGTTCGGAGATTTGCGACCTGCGCTTCATGGCGAAGCGACGCTGCGGACCACGCTGCGAACGACGATGTTGCAGCCAGGCTTGTCGGCTGTCATTGCCAGTCGCGCCCAGATGCGAGAGATGATTCAGTCGCTGGCCAACGAGCAGGCGGCTGATCACGTGGGGCCACCGTGGCTTTGGAATACCGAGAAGATTAATGCCACGAATGACCGCATGCGGCAACTATCTGCGGGACGGCTCGAACAGTTGCGTTACTTTTTGCCGACCTTGCTGATGCCTGCGACCACCCAGGTCTACATCGCTGCCGAGCGCGCGATTCAGGTGCGTGATGACGTCGAAGTGGCCTTGGCGCTCGAGCTTTATCATCGTCGTCATGGCGACTGGCCGGCGAGCCTCGACCAACTGGTGCCGGATTTGCTGCCAGCGGTGCCGCCTGACCGTTTTGACGGTCAACCGCTGCGCTATCTGGTCCGCGACGGCCGTCCGGTGCTGTACAGCGTGGGTGCCGACCGCGACGACGATCGAGGTCGTCCAACGGCGCTAGCGAGTAGCGCGATCCCGATCGAGTATGGGCAACTCACGCCCGCATCACTCGCGCGTTACCAGACTCATGATCATGACGGCGATTGGATTCTCTGGCCGCCGCTGCCGCCAGAGAAGCCCCAGCCGGAGTCACCGCCGAGTGAAGAGGATTAGCCTCCACAGTGATGACTAGCAATCCGAACCCGGCTCTTAATTGCCGGGCGCGGCGATTGGATTGACCGGCTGGCCAACATCCTGTATTCCGAGTGCGCACGGCCCCCAGACGAATGATTGGCCCATACCGACGAGTACTCGTCCCTCCAATTTTTGTAAAACCTTGCGCACCTCAACGTGCACTTCCGGAGTCTGACGGATGGCAATGATGCGGTGAGATAGGTGCGGCGGCGCATCGCCGGCGACGTCGTACGGGATCCACGTTACTGCACACAGTGAACCGTCTCCTCCTTGCGTGCTCCAGCTTTCGGGGGCAACAAGCGTCGAAATGGCTTTTGTAGCATCCTCATTTGAGATGCGTTGCAGGGTATAAGCGACAACCCGAAACTCGTCCGACGTCACCTCGGACGAGCCGGACACATTTGTTGAAAGTCTGTCCGTCTTCTTCGGCGGAACGGAACGAAGTCGCGACAGCAGATCCGTGATATTCTCGTGGACGTCGGCCCTCTGGCTCACAACAAGGACTTCGCCAAACGGAACGATCGATCCTGGGCCGCCGTTTTCGTCCCACGAATCGGGGTGCACCACAGAGGTGATTGCCTCGATCAGTTGGGTCATCGCGGCTCGGCTGCTACTTCCGCGGTCGAGCAAATCCGCAACGTCGTATGTATTCATAATTAAGACCTCGTCGGCCTTTTCCTTGGTGGTGATCAATAGCACGTCGTCCTTGATCGTGTACGTCAGATCGAATTCCTCCAGGATCAACTTCAGGCCCGAGGCGAGCCGGATCGGCTTGCGGATCGATTTGGTGACGGGCGACGACGGATCGATGGCCGCGTCGGTCAGCCCCTTGTTGTCGAGGATCATGACAATGTCGTGCTTGTTGGCGAGATAGTCGACGACATCCGATAGCGGCGTGTCTGCGAAATCGAACACGGTCGGCCCGCGCAGGGCCCGTTCGAGCGAGGCCCGCGCCGTGGCGGCGATATGCGGCTCCGGCGGCGCGTCGGCCGCGACGGCACGGATGGAACAGGCGAGAATCACGACCGGCGCAGCAACCAACATGACAAGACGTGACATGGCGGCCTCCCCTGGGCTCGAAGCGGTTCGCAAAATTGTATAGCGCGAGCGAATGCTCGGCGGGCCGTTCCGGCAGCCCGACACTAGCGCATGCTAATCCTGGCACTGATGGACTGCAATGAAAATTGCCCGAGGCGTGCTTCTGTTCATTCGCACGGTTGGGCAAGCCAACTGTGTCACCCGTTTTAATGCCGTAGCGTTTCGGGGGCGGCGGCTGTTTCGGGTCGCGTGGGCGCGGGGGACAGAGCCGGGTCGATCGATTGGGGAGTGACCAGAACGAGTCGCTTGAAGAGATGTACCGTTTCCGCTTCATCGGAAGTTGTGTTGCAGGTGCCTGGGGCCGCGTCTGTGAGGGACACGTGCATCACCAGATCGCCGAGGGGTATTCGCCAACGAACGGGTCGCGCCCGCTTTTCCGCCAGTCCCGCACAGACGAAGGTCTCGCCCACCCGCGCCTGGAATCGCGTATTGATCTGACTGACCTTGAGCGCCGGGATCTGGTAGTCGCCGATTTTGAGAAGTCGTGAGGTATCCAATTCGGACAAGGACGACCAAATGTCGATCTGCACACGTCCGTCGGCCAGCACTTGCGGCGTGAACTCAACCTCGGTGCCATAGTTTTTCATGGTGATGTTTGTCCCGCCTGCGCCACTGGGAACGGGGAACTGCCCGCCGCTAAGAAATGTGGCGCGTCGGCCGTTATAGGCAACAAGGTTCGGCTCGCAGACGACCGTGGCAATCTCCTGCTGTTCGAGCATGTCGAGCAGCGCGTGCAGCCGATGGTTCTGTGGTATGACGCCCAGCGAAGAATGCCCAGGCGCGGCCTGCGGTTGGCCGTCGGTCGGTGCGAGCAGATTCTCGATCAGGGGACGATCGTCGATCGCCTTCTCAACACTATCGCCGGGCGTAACGATGGGGCGAAAATCGAATCCCACGTGACGCAGCTTCGTGACGTCGATATCTATGACTTTCAATTTTACCAGGACCGCCGGGATAGCGCCGGTCTCAGCCCGCAAACGATCGACCTCGGCTTGTAGCGTCTGCAACTCGGCGAGCTTTTTTTCCAACTGATGTCGGGCCGTTTGCTCTTCACGCGCAATCTCTTCGCGGACGCTGTCGGCCGCCGAAGAAGCGCCGGCTGCTTCCAGCTTTTCCAAAGCCGCACGCAGCAGATCGAGCCGGGTCGGAGGAGTCGTGGGGGAAACTGCCGGGGCGTGAGCCGGAATCGGCTGCGGTACCGCGGCATATTGCGTCCGGGCGGTCAGCCGTTGGAATGTCGGCAGCGGCATGGCCGGTATTTGTGCCGGGGTAGGGACTTCGGCCGGAGCGCCACGCGGCTCGTCGGCCGAGGCCATGCCGACGGCGGCCATTGCGATCAAACCGAGCACGGCTGTCATGAATCGCATGGCGAGCTCCTTAGGCAAGAGACTTTACCGCAGGCCGCAAACCGTTTGGGGGCTGGCTGGCACCGGGCGAGCAAAGTGAGACCATTCGTAGAAACGGTCCATGCAGGCGGCACGGTATGTACCACCGTCGGCCAGCGAGCGTCAACGACAGTCTGTTTGAAACAAGATTCGGGAGGCGTTTTCTGGCCCATGCGCCAAAGGCCGCCGCGACGGGGGCTTGCGCGCCGGGTCGCCGTGCCGGCGGTACGCCGATGCCGATTCTAGGGATTTGGACCCGCAGTTCGAGACACCGCAGAGAGGATTGCCGGCCGGAAACGGGCCGGCAGCGACCTAGAATTGGGGGATTCGGCGCACCAGGCGAAAAAACGGCGGATGCCTGTACGCTAGCGGACGGCTGCAGGGCAGAGTTCCTTCCCGGGCTTTGCGGCCACCGTTATAGTCTGGTGGAATACGTGGGGAGTCGAGGGTTTGCGGAAGCAGGTCGTTAGCCTTTTGCAATGAAGTTCTCATGATCAATTTTGCACGCGTCAGTTTTCGCAGCGTTACACAGTTCGGCCCCTCGTTCTGGGCTTGCTGCGCAGGGACGACCGGACCGGCGCGAACGGATCGCCGCATTGTTGCGATCGTCGCTGCGCTGTTATCGGTCTGGACCCTCAATGCAAGCTCTGCCTGTGCCGCCGAAGAGTTGGCTGGCTGGCAAGGGATGCGGATCGTTAAGCAAGAGGGCTCGCCCAATCGGTTCTTCGCCGCCGATCTGGCCGGTAACGGATTGCAACAGTTGATCGTCATCAACACGCGCATGTCGCGGTTGGACATCTATCGCTGGCTCGCGCCGGCGGAACGGCAGACCCCGTCGACCCCGGATGCCGAACGACCGAACGAGCTGCCCGGTAACCCCGACTGGAAACGGACCGAATTGGCACTCGACGAAGTGCCGGCCGATGCACTGGCCCGCGACCTGGACGGCGACGGTAAGCCGGAACTAGTGATACTGACAGCTCCGTCAAACAAGGTCTTGCTCTTCAAGTCGACCGGCACGGATGAATGGAAGCGGACCGCTTCCTGGGACTTGCTGCCGGGAGCCAGCGCGGGCAAGCAGGAGCTGCTGTTGTTGCGCGAGCGCACGCCGGGCGAGTTCGAACTGTTCGTCAGTTGCGAGCAAGGTATTCAAACGTTGCTGTTGCAACCCGGCGCGAGGCCCACCTGGCTCAGCCCGCGCGAACGGCGAGGGCGCCTCGGCTGGCGGTTTGTCGATCTCGACGGCGACGGCGATCTCGATTTGTGGGAATGGTCGCAGACGCCGAAGCAAACCATACGCTGGTACGAGAATCGCGATGGCAAGCTGATGTCCGCGCAAGTGCTATACGATCAGGCGGCTGTCGGTGCGCGGGCGCTGCCGGTAGCCGGCGCACAGGCCGAACTCTTGCTGCTGGGTGGCGTGCAAGAAGGCTTACTGCGACGTTACGCGTTGGGGCGTGGCGAAGAAAGCGATCTTGGCCGCCAAGAATCGCTTCCCATGCCTGGTGGACCGAAGGCACTGTGGACCGGCATGATGCTTGCTGGCAAGCCGGCGCTAGTGGCCGTCGACGCTGGACAGCCTCGCCTGCGCGTGCAACCCGTCGGCGAGAACGGCTGGCAGGCCGAAGAGACGTTCCCATTGATCAGCAACGTGCGCGGCCTGGCCGCGGCGCAGGCGCAACCGGGCAAGCTGCTGTTGTGGGTCAAAGATGCCACCGATTTGTATAGCAGCGTGTGGGAAAACAACCGCATGACCTATCCGGCCGCCATGCCGCAATCGGCCGACGTTACCGATCGCACGATTCTGGCGCTCGACTCTGTGGGGACGACCGTCTGGTGGGTGCAGCGCGTCGGCGCCGATCTGGATTTATACGTATGGGAGAAGGAACAAGCGGAGCCTGTGCGGACGCGCTTCACAGGACAGGGAGCCAAGGCCGAAAAGGTGGTCTGGCTGGGGGGCAAGCGTGTGCTGGTGCAACCCGCATACAGCAATACCCTGAAGCTGCTTAGCGTCGACGATGACGGCAAAGTTACTTCGCGTGAGCCGGCGAATCTGGTGAAAGTCGACCTCGGCGAATTCGGCATCTACAACTACGGAGGCCGGCCGCGATTGGGCCGATTGACCGATGGCGTACTGCAATGGCTCAATGAAGATATGCAGCCGACCGATCAGGTCATGCTGCCCGACGGTCAGAAGATCGCCAGCTTTGTGCCTTTGCCCGACGGCACGGCGTGGGCGCTGGAGCAGGGGGGCGCGTTCGTTCATTTCCTGAAGCCCGACGAAGCGGGCATCCTGCGCGTGGCGCGCACCATCAGACCGCCGGGCGGCAGCCAGTTGTTGCTCGACCCTGTGCTCGGATTGATGCTGGTCGATCAGGAGAGCATCGTGCGACTCGGCAAGGGGCGTCCCTGGGAATTGGTACTGAAAGACAGCTTCGATGGCCGCGTAGGCCGACCGAGCGGAGTGAAGGAACCCGCCATCCACCGCCTGGCCACGACCGACGTAACCGGCGACGGGCAAGAGGATGTTGTCTTGTTCGATGATGCACGTCATCAACTGACTGTGCTCTGCCGTGGCGAAAAGGGGCTCGATGCGCTTGGCTCGTGGAAGGTATTCGACGATCGCACCTACCCCTATGGCGGCAAAGAAGAACAGCAGGTCGGTGAACCGCGAGGCGTGATCGGCTTTGACGCCGATGGCGACCACGTACAGGATTTGGCGCTATTGTGCCAGGACCGCTTGATTATCTATATCGCTCGGGAGGCGCAATAATAATGCGACGACGGAATTTCCTTTGCCTGGTACTACTCTGTGTTGGCGGTACAGCCAACGCGGCCGACCGTGTGACCGTCACGCTGGTCGGAGGCGCAAAAATCACGGCTGAACTACTGCGCGAGAACGATCAGGGGCTGGTGCTGGACCTGGGGCACGACGTGCTGCAGATTCCGGCGAAGCGCCTGTTGGGCATCGACCGCGGCGCGACCCAGACGGCCGAGCAGTCGCACCAGGACCGCGGCATCTTCGTCACCGGTCGTGCTGCGCCGGCCGACGTTCCGGAACTCGTAAAGCGCTGCGGCGACGCCGTGGTGATGGTCAAGACGGCCGTCGGCCAAGGGAGCGGCTTCGTCATCAGTGCCAAAGGGCATCTGATCACGAACTATCACGTCGTCGAGGGTGAAACAAAAATCTCGGTCACCTACTTCAAGCTGACCTCCCAGGGATACGAAAAACACGAACTAAAGAAGGTCCGCATCTTGGCGCTGCAGCCGCTGCGGGATATCGCGCTGTTGCAGCTTGATGTCGGGGAGCTGGCCGGCGAAATGCCCGTGCCGGTGCTGATTGACGATCGCGACGATTTGCGCGTGGGGGACGTGGTATTCGCCATCGGCAATCCGTTGGGATTGGAGCGTACCGTTACCCAAGGGATCGTCAGCTCAACCAGCCGTACGATCGGCCACCTGCGACTGATCCAGACCGACGCGGCTATCAATCCGGGCAATAGCGGCGGACCGCTATTCAATTTGCGGGGTGAAGTAGTTGGTATCGCCTGTGCAGGTGCCACGATGTTCGACGGCTTGGCTTTCGGCATCCCGGCGAGCGATTTGATCGAGTTTCTTACACATCGCGATGCCTACCTGTATGACGCGTCGCAACCGCAAAACGGCATTACGTATCTGCCGCCTCCCTCACGCGAGGCCGCCGCGGCCGCCCTGCGCCGTGATGGTGAACAGCAAGCCCAAAAAACTGAACCCAACGCTGGTACGAAAGGTCGGCCATGAATATTCGCGTTCGTCTGTCCCTTGTTGCCCTGAGTTTGCTGCTAGTTGCCGGCCTGTTGCCACGAGTCGTGCCGGCCGCCGAGGCGATGCAGCCGTCTTACCAGTGCTTGCCCGAAGAGACGGTATTCGTCATTCGTGTGCCTGAGGGGCTGAAGTTCGTCGATGCTTTTCGTAGCCAGACCAAGCTGGGCAGCGTGCTCTTGAGCCCGAAACGCTTTGAAGGCATCGTAAACCTGATTCGCGAACAGGCTGCCGAGGGGTTGACGCAATTCTCAGAATCGTTGGCGAAATACAATCTGAAAATCGAGGACTTTCCCAAGCTCTTCGACAAAGAAGTTGGCTTTGCCCTGGTGCTCGAGCCGCGCCGCGGAAAATATCCCCTCGTCGTCGGCCTGACTTGGGCTGAGCCCGATTCCGATCTTGGGCAGCGGCTGTTGGCTGCCTTGGCGCAAGCCGTTGACGAAGGCAAGGGGGAGCCGGGCGCCGTGCGCAGGCTTGATCTCGACGTGGATGGGCAGCAGGTCATGCAACTCACGTTGCCCGAGCGCGGACCGGCGACGTCGCCCAGTCTGGATGTCGACGAGCTGCGCGATCTGGACGACGATCAGATTCAGGCCAAGCTCGAAGAGCAACGCCGCAAAGCGGCCGAGGGGAAGCAGGTCGAGATCGATCAAACGCACATCTTTCTGGCACGAGTCGGGGACCGATTGTTGGTGGCTAATACCTTCGGGCAGTCCGAAGGCGAAGTCCGTGCGCTGCTGGCCGACGACCCGGACAAAGCGATCGATTTACCCCTGATCACCGGTGCCGAGGAAGCCAAGGGAGTATTCATTCGTTTTCTCAAAGCGCATTCCGCTCCGCCCACCGGCTTGACGCCCCGCATCATGTCGACCCCGGGGCTAGCCGCAGCGTTACCCGACGGCGTAACTGGGGTGGAAGTGCTGTTCTCGGTCGACCCGCTGATCAAGCTGGCGGCCGATGCCGACAGCCAGACGACGATGCGCGTGCTGAAGACTCTGGGGCTCGATCGCGTGGGCCCAGGCGCTTTCCGGCTGGCGCTGGACCGTGGCGCGATGCGGATGGGCCTGTTCGTCGCGGCTCCCAGCCCGCGCCAGGGCCTGCTCACGCTGCTTGACCAGCCCACATTTTTGGGCGATCCGCCCGCCTGGGTTCCGTCCAGCGTGTTGGGATTCGGGCAATTGAGTTTTGATCTGGGCAAGGCCTACACGCTGGTGCGCGATGTGATGGTGCGCGAAGGGGGCGACCAGGTGCAGAGCGCCATCGAGCAGGTCGAGCAACAAATCGGATCTGTCACGCAGAATGACGTGGCAACACTCCTGTCGTCGGTCGGGCAGAATCATTATTTTCTGTCGTTCCCGTCCACGATGGAGAAAGTCGCCGCGGGCAAGGACGTCGAAGTCTCGGCCCCGTCGTCCCGGCAGGGATTCGTCTGGCAACTGAAGGACGAGGCGCCTTGGAAACGCTTAATTCAATTGGGTGCCGGTTTCGCCGCACTCACCGACGGGGCGGTGACAGCCGCCGAGGAGCAAGGCTTTACGGGCCTGAGGCTGAACGTTGAAGACACGTTCAGCGGAGGCATCTTCGTGGGTCATGGGTTCATGGTGCTGGGCATCGGCCCGGACGTGCTCGAGCCGCTGATGTCGGCCTTACGTAACCCGCCCGAGGGCGCCGCCGCGCTCCGCCAAGGGGACCTGGTCAGCCGTGCCGGGGCGCTGCTGCCGGCCGAGCAGTGCATCTATTTCCATGTCACCGACTTCGAGAAGTACTTGAAGACGATGCGGCAGACGATTTCCTCGCTGTTCGACCTGTCGAACACGCTGGGAAATGTCTCGCAACCTCTCAGTGGCCCTGGCGGTGTTATCGAAGCGGCGCCGGGCGCCAAGGCCGATGATTCGAAGTTTGCCGAGAAGATGAAGGAATTACTCCCCACGGACGAAGAGCTCGAAGGGACGGCCGGAGTGAGCGTTGGGCGGTTGATCATTAACGACCACGGCTTGACCTACCGCGGCGCGATGGAACTGCCGCCGCAGTAGGCCGCAACTCGCTCAGACGCTGCTGTAGATATCCGACTGCTTTTTTGCGCGCGGTGGAAGCGCCGGATTGTGCTGAGGGTTTCACCCCCTCACCCTGACCTCTCCCCTTAGGGGAGAGGAGTTGGGGCGTCGCACGATCGAAGCACATAGGTGCCGTGCGCGTCGGAGTGCCGTGCGGGACGGCTCGTGATCTATTCCGCTTGATTGCTATCGCTTGTCGACGGGCTTCCAGCTGCGCGTGGCTGATCCGATGTACCTGGCTCGCGGGCGGATCAGTCGGTTGTTGTCGGCCTGTTCGATGACATGGGCGCTCCAGCCCGATACGCGGCTGATGACGAACAGCGGCGTGTACAGGAAGATCGGCAGGCCCATGTAGTGGTACAGCCGGGCGCTGGGCCAATCGAGGTTCGGCGGCAGCTTCTTCTCGCCGGTGACGATCCGCTCGATCGTCTCGGCCATCTTTTCCATATCCTCGTTGTGCGTCTCGACGGCCAGTTCTTGGCAGAGCGTCTTGAGATACTTGGCGCGTGGGTCGCCCGTTTTATAGACGCGGTGGCCGAAGCCCATGATTAGCTGCTTGGCGGCGAACGCTTTGCGGACCCAGGCTTCGGCCTTGTCGGCCGAACCGACCTCCTGCAAAACTTCCAGCACGCGTTCGTTGGCTCCGCCGTGCAGCGGGCCTTTGAGCGCGCCGATGGCGCCGGTGATCGCCGAGTGCAAGTCGGCCCGCGTAGATGTGATCACGCGTGCGGCGAAGGTCGAGGCGTTGTATTCGTGTTCGGCGTAGAGGATCAACGAGATATCCATCGCCTTGGTCCAGCGCTCTGAAGGCTTCTCGCCGCGCAGCATCCACAGCACGTTGCCGGCCAGCGACAGAGTAGGATCCGGCTTGACGGGCTCGTCTCCTCCCGTGAGGCGATGCCGAGCCGCCATGATCACCGGCAGTTGCGCGAGCAGACGTTCGGCCTTGCGCAGATTGGCATCGTGGCTATTGTCATCCGTGTCGGGATCCCAGTGAGCCAGCAGGCTGCAGCCAGTCCGCATCACATCCATGCTCGATGCATGGGCCGGAATCTTGCGCAACACGTCGATGATCTCGGCAGGCACGCCAGCGCCGCGCGCCATCCGCTTCTTGAACTCTGCCAGGTCGTCGCCGCTGGGAAGTTCGCCGTACAGAATCAGGTAGGCGGTCTCTTCGAACGTTGAGTTCGTCGCCAGGTCCTCGACCGAGTAGCCCCGGTAGTGCAACCCTTCGTCAACGTTGCTGATGCCGGTTTCGCCGGCGATTACGCCTTCCAGGCCCGGACTGTAGACGGCTTCACTCATGAATTCGCCTCGTGATGAAAGTAGGCCCGGTCGCGGGCTTCGTATCCAGTGTATCCGAGTAGATCGTAGAGTTCTTGTCGCGATTGCATGCGGTCGAGCAGGCCCTGCTGCGTGCCTGTTCCCGCGATCACGGCCAGCGCGTCGGTAACGGCCTTCATCGCTACGCGCAGCAGCGTGACAGGCAATAGCACGCCTGCATAGCCCAGCTGTTGCAAATCGGCCAGCGGCAACAGCGGGCTCTGACCAAACTCGGTCATGTTGGCCACCAGCGGCGCGCGAATGGTGTGAGCGAATTGTTCGAATTCGGCGATGGTGCCGAGCGCCTCGGGAAAAATCCAATCGGCGCCCGCGTCCAGATAGCGATGCGCCCGGTCGAGCGCCGCATCCATGCCGTGTACGCCGCGGGCGTCGGTGCGGGCCAGGATGATGACGTCGCTGTTGCCACGCGCGGCGACCGCGGCGCGGAGCTTGGAACACATTTCGGCCGGTTCGACCAGCGTTTTGCCCGACAGGTGTCCGCAGCGTTTCGGCAGCCGCTGATCTTCGAGCTGGATGGCCGCGGCTCCGGCGGCGATCAGTTCGGTCACGGTGCGTTCGACGTTCACGGCTTCGCCAAAGCCGGTGTCGGCGTCGACGATCAGCGGAATCGATACGGAACGAGTCAGCCGGGTCGTCTCGTTGGCTAGTTCCGAGAGCGTGAACAGCCCGATATCGGGTAGCGCCAGCGCTCCGGCGGAAAATGCGGCACCAGACAGATACATGGCGCGGAAGCCGGCCCGCTCGATCAGCTTGGCGGCCAGCGCGTCGAAGGCGCCCGGAATAAGGATCGTCGATTCCTTGACCGCGTCACGCAGCAATGTGCCAGGAGAGATCGAGGCCACGAAGCAACCTTCCAGCGAAACGGGGAAAGCGAGCACGCCCGCTTGCCGGAATATAGGGAGCGACGGCTCCCTTCCGCAAGGGGCGCGGCGGGCAACGGCCCTGACGGACGACCTATCGTTAGCGTTAGAATATGACTCGTCCCTGCGGCAATCGCTGATCGTGCAGGGTTCGCCTGTTAAAGGAAACGAGTCCTCAAAGTGTCGGCCGCCGCGATGCACGAAGAACCTCCCCATGGACAGCAGCCGAACCGATGGGGGCATTGCGCGGAAATCGCGCTCGTATTTCTGGTGTTCGCGTTATACGCCGGTTGGCCGATCCCCGAGCCGAACGAACCCTATTACCTGGCTAAGGCCAAGCACCACTGGGATCCGTCCTGGATCGATCACGACTTCTTTCTCGACTCGGCCGATTCGCATTGGACCTTTTACGTCACCGTGGGCTGGCTGAGCCGTTGGCTCTCGCTACCGACCATGGCGCTGGCGGGGCGCGTCGTCACCTGGTTGCTCTTGGCCTGTGCCTGGCAGCGATTGAGTTGGGCCCTGGTCCCCAGGCGCGGCGCTGCGCTACTTTCGGCCGCGTTGCTGGTGGCCTTGAACGAGAACTTTCAAATGGCGGGCGAATGGGTTGTCGGGGGTTTCGAGGCCAAGGGACTAGCCTATGCGCTGGTGTTTGCCGCCTTGGCCGAGCTGGTGCGCGGCCGCTGGAATGCAACCTGGGCGCTGCTGGGCGGGGCCGTTGCGTTTCATGTGCTGGTCGGCGGCTGGACGATGGTCGCCGTGGCGTTCTGTTGGCTGGCATCCGGCGCCGCGCGACCGCGGCTGCTATCCATGCTGCCAGGTCTTGCCCTGGGGGCGATTCTCTCATTGGCCGGCCTGATTCCGGCGCTGGCATTGAACTGGGGCGCAGATCCCGATGTGGTGCGCAGTGCGAACGCCATCTACTCGTTCGAGCGCTTGCCGCATCACCTGTCGTTTTTCGATTTTCCGAGCCGTTTCAAAATTCGATTCGCCTTCTTGGTCCTTGTGTGGGGATGGCTGTCGCAGTTTTTTGCCACGAGCCCTGGGCGACTGCGTTTGCGCCGCGTGGTCAATGCTTCGTTGGCCGTGGCGGGAGTGGGCATTGGCATCAGCTTGGCGCGCGATTATCGACCCGAATTGGCCGCCAGCTTGTTGCGCTATTATTGGTTTCGCTTGGCCGACGCATTTGTTCCCTTGGGTGTCGCCACGGGCGCTACGATGGTGGCATTTCAACTGGGCAACATTCGGCCGCGCTGGCGCGTGGCGGCGCCGGTGATGCTTGCCCTGATCGCGACGTGGCTGTTGGAACCTCAACTTGCGGCGCGGATCGCGCCCGAGGCGCCGCGTGCCGACAAGCCGGGCAAAACCGCGAACCTGGCCGATTGGCGCGACGCCTGCGATTGGATTGCCGCGCACACACCGGTCGAGGCAACCTTTCTCACTCCGCGTACTGCCCAAACCTTCAAGTGGTACGCGGGGCGGAGTGAGGTCGCCACCTGGAAAGACTTGCCGCAGGATGCCGACAGCATCGTCGCCTGGCGCCGGCGGTTGGAAGATCTGTACGGCACGGGCGATTCGTCCGAACCGTGGTACGATAGCCTGGCCGAGATCGACGTCGCACGCTTGCGCCGCGTCGGCGAGAAATACGGGGCAAGGTTCATTGTCTGCGAGTCGGACCCACCGCTCGATTTGCCCTGCTTGTATCGCAACTCGACGTACGCCGTGTACGAGCTTGGACCTGGGACGAAATGACCATGACCGATGACGTGCCAGGCGATGCCGCAGACGATTTACCTTTGTGGCTTGGCCACAGATTGCAACAACCGCTGCCGCCCGAATCGGTGCGCGCCGCGTTTGCTCCTTCGCTCAGCTATGGGCGCCATTTTGGTCCGCCTGGCCATGACGC
Source organism: Pirellulales bacterium (assembly GCA_036490175.1). Taxonomy (NCBI): domain Bacteria; kingdom Pseudomonadati; phylum Planctomycetota; class Planctomycetia; order Pirellulales; species Pirellulales bacterium. The sequence goes on from DASXEJ010000019.1 coordinate 28,598, forward strand.
CCGTAGCGCCGCGGTGTTGGTCCTGCTATATCGGCGCGACGGCCAGTGGCTGGTCCCGTTCACGGTGCGTCCCGACACGATGGCGGACCATGCCGGGCAAGTCAGTTTTCCCGGTGGGATGGTCGAGTCGGGCGAAACGACACGCGACGGGGCGTTGCGCGAATTGGAAGAAGAGTTGGGCGTAGCGCGCGATTCGGTCGAAGTATTGGGCAGCCTGTCGCCGATGTTTTTGTTTGTCAGCAATTTTCGGATTACCCCCTGGGTCGCCGTCGCACGCGCTCCGATTGCATTTCGTCCTTGCGATCGCGAGGTGGCCGAGGTGCTCGAAGTGCCGGTGGCGCACATGATGAACTCGGCCAACTACGGTGTACATCATCATCAGCGCGGCGAGTTGCGGTTCTCGGCCCCGTATCTTGGCTGGCACCAATATCACGTGTGGGGCGCCACGTGCATCATCCTGGCGGAACTGGTGGCGATCCTTTCGGAAGGACAGGCCGCGAGCTTCGCCTACGGTCACGACAGGCGACCTTAGTTGTCACGCGCCATGTTGCCGCAGAAGCGCGCAATGGCGGGTGAACGGCCCGGGGTTCCAGAGATGCGGACTGGTCCGGTTATGCGGTTGCGAGAGGCGAATTCCCCTGCGCCCCGCTCTTAACCGAAAGCCATGATTGAGGATGAGCCAGGCGCCACAAACTCCGCAATACGAGCTGACTCGACTTCAGTCGGTCGACGAGCTTAGGTCGATCGCCGCCGCTTGGGACGAACTATGGTGGCGTAGCGAGGGCTTGTTTCCCACGGCACGGGCCGCGACCGTCGCGCAATGTGCCGCACAGTTCGCGCAGGGTGAGCGCGTCTGTGCGCTGGTGGTTAGTCGGGGCGATCGGCTGTTGGCGGCGTTGCCACTGGTGGGCGCGCGCGTCAAACACGTATTGCCCGTGGGGGGATTGGCAGGTAACGCCTGGACGCCGGCAGGGGACCTGCTGTTGGATCCCGACTGCGACGTGCCCAGCGTGCTCGATACGCTTGTAAGCGGAGTGGCCGGGTTGCCCTGGCCGCTGGTATGGTTGGAAGCCGCGATGATGGATTCTGCGCGGTGGATTGGATTGCACGAAGCGCTGGGTCGCGCCGGGTTGATGTCATTTGTGCAAGATCGATTTGCCGTGGCACGCTGCGGCATCGACCGGTATTGGGAGAGCTATCAACGTGGCCGTTCGCGCAACTTGCGGCGCGCCATGCGCCGTGCGACGCGTGCCGCTGAGCAGTTCGGCGAGATTGGTTTCGAACTGCACACGCCCGCCGCCACGGACAAAGTCAACCGCCTGCTACGCCGCGGGTTCGAAGTTGAAGACTCGAGTTGGAAGGGGGAGGCCGGCAGCTCGGTGTTGAGCAATCCCGGCATGTTTGATTTCTTTGCGCACCAAGCCCAACAGTTGGCCACGTGGGGGCAATTGGCGGTCTCCCTGCTGACGATCAACGGTGAAGCCATCGCCTTCGAGTATGCCCTGGCCGCCAAGGGGGCATATGCCCCGGTGAAGGTGGGTTACGATCCGCGCTTCAGCGAGGTGAAGCCGGGACAGCTGCTGCGCTGGCATTTGCTGCGCACGCTGCACACCGAGGGGCGATGGTCGGGCGTGGACTTTGTGGGGCCGATTTCGCACGCCACGGCCCGTTGGTCGACCACTACCTATCGGCTGTGCCGTATGGTCATCGCGCCGCCGCGGTTCTCCAGTCGCCTGTTGCTGGCCGGCTACCGGATGGCTAAGTATCGCGGCAACGTCAGCGAGACGATTAGTGAACCGGCATTGCTAGCGGAGGATCGCAGCGAACCCGCCTTCGCTGCGACGAGTGCCGACTAGTCGGACCGTGTGCCCCACTCGATCGGGGGCATGGTCTTTCGCCGTGCGTGTCGATACATTTCTGCCAGGGTGGTTCGCATCCTAGCCATTTTCTGCCGTATTAGATTTCTGTTAATTCATGAATTCCGCCCCTAACCCACAGGCCGTCGTATTCGATCTCGACGGACTGATGTTCAATACCGAAGAACTGTACCAGGACGTGGGCGCCGAGATGCTCAGGCGTCGTGGACACGAGTTTGGCCCCGATTTGCTCGACGCGATGATGGGGCGCCCGAACCGCGTGGCGCTGCAAATCATGATCGACTGGCACGACCTCGCGGCTACGGTCGAGGACCTGACCCGCGAGACGGCCGAAATCTTTCCGCCGATTCTCGACACCCGGCTGACTCCGATGCCAGGACTACTAGAACTGCTCGCGGCGCTCGAGCAGCACGGCATTCCCAAGGCCATTGCCACCAGCAGTGGCAAGCGTTTTGTCGACGACGTGCTGTCGCGGTTTGCACTTGCGCCACGCTTCGACTTCATTTTGACCGCGGAAAGCGTCACCGAAGGGAAGCCTCATCCCGAGGTTTATCAAAAAGCCGCCGCGGGCTTTCACCTCACTCCCCCGCAGATGGCGGTGCTGGAAGACAGCGCCAATGGCTGCCGCGCCGCCGTGGCGGCGGGGGCGCGGGTGGTGGCAGTGCCAGGAGGGCACAGTGCGCAGCACGACTTTACCGGCGCCGAATTCATAGCGCAAACCCTTGGCGATCCGCGGATTTACACGCTGTTGGGCCTGGGACAGCCCGAGACGGGACGCTCGTCTTGACGCTAGCGGACTAGCGTTGCTAGACTCCGCGACCCGTTCGAGGAGACGGGTGGCCGTGGGTCTCATCGAATCCGGTGTGGCTCGCGTGGATAGCAGGGCCTGACACGCGTTTTTCTGAGCGGATGTACCGCCGGGTCGTCCCTCGAGAAGGGGAACCGGGGCGTATGATCGCGGCCCGCGACGCCTTGGCCCAGACACGAAGAAACCATTTTCGAGCCCACCAACGAGGTGCCTTTGATGTCGAGGACGATCGCGATCGTGCAGCCCCGCCTGGCAAAGCCGGGAGCCAAATCAAACTATACGCGCAAGCTGGGGGGCCAATCGCTGCTGGAGCGCGTCGTGCGACGTGTTACCGATTGCGAGCGCCTGGAACGAGTTGCCGTGGTGATTAGCGAACGGTCCGAAGACGAAGCCGTATTCGACCTGGTGCCGCGTGACGTGGCCGTGTTTGTCAGCCAGAAGCGCGATGCCTTGGGCCAGGTCTGCGACGCGATCGACCACTTCCGGCCGGATTCTGTGGTGTGTGTGTCGGCCGATCATCCCTGCGTCGATCCGGTGTTCGTCGATCGACTTGTAGCGACTGCCACCGAGCAGCCCACCTGTGACTATATCAGCTACAGCTCCCGCGATGGGCAGCCGGCCATCCAATCGTCGTTGGGCGTGTTCGCCGAATGGTGCCGAGCCAGCGCGCTGTTGCGCGCGGATCGCTCAGCAACTGCTACGGCAGATCGCGACCAGGTGACCCGCTATTTGTATTCACATCCCGAGATCTTTGGCGTGCGCTTGATTCCGGTGCCGGCCGAGTTGGATCGCGACGACCTGCGGCTCACCGTGGCGCACGACGAAGATTGGGAGCACTTGCACACGATCTACGATGCCTTGGGCCCAGATCGATTCGACTGGCGCGGAATCGCCGATCTGTTGCACCAGCATCCTTCGGTAAGGGAACGGATGGCGCACTTGAACCGAGAGCCGGTCGCGCCGTGAGTGATTTGCTTGCCGAGAGGGAATTCGGCAGGGACGATGCAGACAGAGCCGGATGTTCGCAGGGGCGACGTCGGCTCCTAACGAATCACAGCCCGAATTAGGGTTCGAGAAACGAGAGGCGGCAACCGCGGCAAGCGGCCTTTATGAGGGTCCTTGTTAGCGCACCCGGCATGGAAAGGATTCCACGATGGGCGCGGAAATCGATTTGTTTACGTCGTATGTCACTGGCGGCCTGGCGGTGCGCAGCGCGCCGTTGGTATCTTTGCCAGATTCCCCAATCAATGCGCCACGTATGGCGCTTTCGCGGCATGACGCCGAGGATTCCGGCGCTGGCCCCTCCGAATTCTCGACGAAGGTCGTGCTGGTTGACGTCGAAGATGTGCTCTACGATGCCTCGGCCTGGCAACGCTGGCTGGGGCAACTCTTTGCCCCGCTGACGCCGCGCACCCTGGAGTCGGAATTCCAACGACATTGGCAGGCGGAGTATCTGCCGGCCGTGTATCGCGGCCAGCAAGAGTTTCACGCGGCATTTGCCCGTTGCCTGAGTACGCTCGGGCTAACCGCTGGTCATGTCGAAGAGATCGTCGCGGCCAGTCGGGCGCAGCGCCGTCGCGACGCGGGGGCGCGGCGGCTGTATCCCGGCACTCGTTCGACATTGAGCCAGTTGAAATCCGCGGGCATCACTTGCGGCGTCCTTACCAACACGGACCGAACCGCGGCCGCGTTGCGTCAGGATCTTGCCAAGTTGGGGCTGGCCGACGCGTTCGACGACTATTTCACTTCGGTCGATATGCAGGCTCACCTGCCTCATGCACCCTGTTTTGATCATGCTTTGCAAGTCTTGAACGTTCCGGCGGCCGACGTGTTGTTTGTCAGCCACGACATTCGCGAACTGCAAGGCGCGCAAGCTGCGGGCTGCCAAGCAGTGGCGTTCAACGCGCGCCCGTGCGCGGCTGCCATCCCCAAGATCGATCGATTCGACGGGGTTTTGAAGCTGGCTGTACCGGCCGAAGTGGCGCGCGTCGCAACCTAACATGCCCATTGAAATCGGTGGCGACCCTGCTGACAGGAATGGGTTGCCGATCACCAGGGAAGGAATCATCAAGATGTCGCCTACCATATGCGACCCCGACGATCACGACGTGCAGACCGTCCGTCGCCAGCCGATGTCGCGGCGGTTTCGCCAGGTAGGACCAACTGGCCCCTATCGCGCCAAAGATGGCGCCGAGCCTGTCCTGCCATTGCCCCGCTGGACCTTTTGGGCACTGTTGGGCTGGTCGGTCGGCATGGCCACGATATACACGGCCATACTGGCGGGCTGGTGGGAGTAAGGGAACTGACGAAGGCGTAATAATGAAAGATGAAGGGGAAGAAAGTCGCCTGTGCCCTGAAGCCGTGGGCGACCTTGAACTTGGCAAGACCGTTGCCGGCATTCATCGTTCAGAATTCATCATTCATCGTTGATTTCCCAAACGCCCCATTGGCCGTCGCATTCGTCGACGGCGACTGACATTCTCTTCGGTCGCGTGCCGGTCCGCTTCTGCAATTCGTCGAGAAGTTTGTGGCCAATGTACTGGGCCAGCAACTCGGCGGTGGTGTTGGCGACCGGCAGCAGCACGCAATCCTCGCGAGGAAATAGCCAGCGACGCTCCTCGAAGGTAACCTCGACACTCGTCGGCCCGGCCGCGACCTTGATTTTGGGATGATCGGTCGGCAGTAGCATGTGATGGTCGAGCACTTCGACGATTTGCCGCAGCGCATCGCGGACTGCGATGAAATCGACCACGTAATGGTTTTCATCCAGCGTGCCGTGAACTTCGGCAGCCACTTTATAGTTATGGCCGTGTAATCGCTCGCAAATATTGCCGGCGAACGTGATAAAGTGCGCCGCGCTGAAAACCAGCGATTCCTTGGCAATGCGGACGTGGAATTTCTCGCTCACGATGGGACTCGTCAGGATGCGTAAAAGTTGAGCGGCGTCTCGATTATGCCTTCGCGAAGCGCGGCAAACAAACCGGCTGTAATCAGGTCGGCCGACGTGCCAGGATTGCGGCGATGTCCGTCGGCACGCAGCCAGAAGTCCAGATCCGCCAGCGCCTCGTGATAAGCGGTTTCCCCCGGCTGCCCGGCGGCCAGCACGCGTTGGGCACCACGGGTTGCCTGCGCGGCGATCGGCTGGCCGCACTTGCGCGCGATCAGGCTGTCGGGATGCTGGCTCAACAAGCGCAGGTGCGTGTGAACGATCGTATCGGCCAAGGGCCACAAGGCCTGCACCCCGGCTTGCAACTCGGGCAGGACGCACTCAAAGATTTCCGCGAAATTGTTGGCGTATTGTCGCGCAACCAGGTCACGCTCGGCAGCCAGTCGCATTGCATACAACAGGTCGCTAGGGGGTGGGTCGGTGATGTCGGCCTCGTCGACTTTTCCCAGGCCACCGGGCATTGCCAGACGAATGGCTTCGTAAACGCCTTGCGCGTCGGCCGGATCGAGACGTGTTAAGATGGCGCGCACACCTGTGCGTAGCGATTCCTGTCGAGGGACCATTGCCAACGGCACGAGAAGCAGCACGGCCCCAAGGTTGGTGTTCGTGCCGACAGCCCGTCGGGTGGCGCCGATGGCCTCGCGCACGCAGGGTCCCAACCGTCCTCCCGCGGCGGCATCCGCCAGGGCCGGCGCGATCGCCAGCGCGCTGGTCGCGAAATCGAGATACGTGAGATCTTCGAAGTCGGCGCCGCGATGTACATTGCCCGGCTTGGGCGCCGTAGCTTCGAGCAGGCAAGCCAATCCGCCCCACTGTCCAACCTGCTGCGGCCAATGATTGCTGTTCGACAAAACCGAGTGTCCCTTTACCCCAGAACTTAGTCGCAGTGCGCCTTGCGCCGCATACGCTGTGGAATCACGTCGACCTCGTGTTCCATGGATTTGGTCAATATACCTGCCGTCGATCGGGCGGTAAGATGGGCCTGACGGCAGGACGCGACTGGCTGTATGGCCTGCGTCGGCCCCCGGGAGCGTTTTTTCTTGCGTCGGAGCGGCATCGCAGCTGGCGGCCTCCCGGCAAAAATCTAGGATTTAGCATCATCTGGGGTAGCGCCGAGAGCGAGGATATCGTGATCGAACAGGCATTTTTAGCGGACCATTTTCTCAATCGCGAGTTGAGCTGGTTGGAGTTCAACGCGCGAGTGCTGGAAGAGGCCGCTGACGAAACCAATCCGCTCTTCGAGCGTGTAAAGTTCCTGTCGATCTTCAGCTCGAATCTCGACGAGTTTTTCATGATCCGGGTCGCGGGGCTGCGCGAGCAGGCGTTTGGCGATCTGGCTCCGCAGGACTATTCGCCCGACGGCATGCGTCCGATCAATCAGTTGCAGCGGATCGCGGCGCGGACGCAGGAACTGGTCGCGGCGCAGTACCGTTGCTGGAACGATTCAGTGCGCCCGGCGCTGGCCGAGCAGGGATTCCGTCTGCTCAAGCACGAAGAGCTGAACGACGAGCAGCGAGGCATGCTCGACAAGTTTTTTGCCGAGCGCGCCTTTCCGATTCTTACGCCCATGGCCGTCGACCCGGCCCATCCCAGCCCGCGCTATCACAACCGCTCGTTGTACCTGGCCGCGATCTTGGATCGGCGCACTGGGTTGGGGCCGGCGCACCTGTTTGCCGTGGTGCAGTTGCCGCAAGTTTTGCCACGGCTGGTAACGCTCGGCCAGGGAGACGACCTGCAATTTATGCTGCTGGAAGACGCGATTTCGGCGCGTTTGCCAGAGCTCTTTGGCGGCTTCGACGTGCTGTCCAGCACGACCTTTCGTATCACCCGCGACAGCGACGTGGAGTTGCTGGAACAAGAATCCGACGACATGCTGCGGCTGATCGAAAAGCGCCTCCGCGAGCGTGCCCGAGGACAGGCTGTGCGCCTGGAGGTGGCCGCCGACGTCAGCGACGATTTGATCCGTATGATCGTCGAGCCGGAGGAAATCAAGGACGGAGACGCGAGCGCCGAGTCTTACAGCGAACTGTACCGGGTGTCTGGTCCGTTGGACCTGACAGCCATGACCGAATTGCTGCGTGTGCCAGGACGCGAGCATTTGCGCGACGTGCCGTTCACGCCCCGTCCGCCCCGGGGGCGCGGGGGACGCGGCAGCGAGGATTTGTTCACGTCGATTCGCCGGCAGGACATCCTGGTTCATCACCCGTTCGATTCCTTCGAGCCGGTGGTGGAGTTCGTCAACCGTGCCGCGACCGATCCAAATGTGCTGGCCATCAAGCAGACGCTCTATCGCACGAGCGGCGATTCCCCGGTGACCCGTGCCCTCATGGCGGCGGCCGAGAACGGCAAACACGTTACGGCCCTTGTGGAGCTGAAGGCCCGCTTTGACGAGGCCAACAATGTCAGCTGGTCGCGGCAGTTGGAGAGGGCCGGGGTACACGTCGTGTTCGGCTTCCTCGACCTCAAGACACATTGCAAGTTGTCACTAGTTGTCCGCCAAGAGGGGAACGTCGTGCGACGATACGTTCACCTGGGAACGGGCAACTACAACCCCACGACCGCGCTGCTGTATACCGACCTGGGATTGTTCACGGCTCAGGAGGATATCGCGGCCGATGCCTCGGCCCTATTCAACCTGCTGACCGGTTATTCGCAGGGGCATCAATGGCGGAAGCTGGTGGTCGCCCCGGGCGATCTGCACCGGCGCACGATCGAATTGGTCGACGAACAAACGCGCCGTGCCCGGGCGGGCCGATCGTCGCGGATTTTCGCCAAGCTCAACGCGCTGGTGGATTATCGCGTGATCGAGTCGTTGTACCGTGCCAGCCAGGCCGGTGTGCCGATCGACCTGGTGGTGCGCGGCATCTGTTGCCTGCGGCCGGGCATGCCGGGTATTTCGGAGAACATTCGCGTCCGCAGCATTGTGGACCGTTTTCTCGAACACAGCCGCTTGTACGTTTTTGGCCCAGACGAGGAGGCGGAGATCTTGCTGGCCAGCGCCGACTGGATGCCACGAAATTTCTATCGTCGCGTCGAGGTCATGTTTCCGATCGAGTCGCCCAATGCCCGCGAGCGGATCTTGCAGGAGATTTTGCCGGCCTATCTGCGCGACAACGTCAAAGCGCGCATCCTGCGTGCCGACGGTACACACTACCGCGCCCCGCGCGGTCCCGACGAAATACGCCACCGTTGCCAGGAAGAATTGCTGCACGGGCGGCTGGGTGGCATATCGCCAGTCTCGGAATCGGCCACTCCCACGTTAGCCGAGCCGCACGTCGAAAACGGCGCGCACAAGCCGGGCAGCGAAGCGGCCCGCCTGTAGCAGCGCGCTAGTGGTCGATTTGCTGAGAAAGAACATTCACGGCCGGGGGTGGCACGCCTACCCGGCGGCGTTATTGACGCGAGAAGAGCACCTTCAGCAATTGCTCCTTGAGCGATGCGCTGGCATCGATCACGGCCTGGAATTCATCCTTGTTTAGCGTGCAGAGCGTAAGCTCCTCGCGGGCCGTGACCGTGGCGTTGCGCGGCGCGCCGCTGAGCAAGGCCGCTTCACCAAAGAAATCTCCTTGATCGAGCGTGGCCAGCGTGCGGCTGTGTTGCGATCCATCGGTGGCGGTGACCGTGGCGGTACCGGAGCGGATCAAATAGAACTTGTCCCCCGGATCACCTTGACGCACGATGACGGTGCCGGCCGGATGCGTTTCGAGCTTCATCTTGTCGGCGACTTCGGTCAACGTGCGCGGAGTCAACGAGGCGAATAGCGACGATTTGCGCAAGAACTCGCAGATCACCGCGGCCTCGCTCACCACGACGTCCGAAATCACGCGGCCGTCGACCATGTTCACGATACGGTCGGCCACGTCGAGGATGCGGTTGTCGTGCGTCACGATCAAAATCGTGGCCAACTCTTCCTTGGCGATTTTCTTGAGCAACTCGACCACGTCGCGTCCCGATTGCTTGTCGAGCGCGGCCGTCGGCTCGTCGGCCAGAATCAGTTTCGGGTGGTTCGCCAGGGCGCGGGCGATCGCGACCCGCTGTCGTTGACCACCGGAAAGCGACTCGGGCTTATAGTCCAGGCGGTGCCCCAGTCCCAGCGCCTGCAGCAGCTCGGCGGCCCGCTCTTCGGACTCTTCGCGGGCGAGCGACTTTAGCTCCAAAGCCATGCGCACATTTTGACGAGCCGTGAGCGATTCAAATAAATTATGAGCTTGAAAGATGAAGCCGATATCGCGGCGCACTTCGGCCAACGCGCGGTCGTCGAGGCCGGCCAACTCGTTGCCCATCACCTGTACGCTGCCATCTTGCACGGTGCGCAGCGCGCCGACCAGCGTCAGCAGCGTCGTTTTGCCCGAGCCCGACGGGCCCGTCATGATCACGATCTCGCCACGGGACAGTTCCAGGTCGTTGTCGTAAAGGACTTGTTTGCGCAGCTCGCCGGAACCGTAGGTGTGATTCAGATCCTCGATCCGCACGCACAAGTTGTTGTCGCTATCCGATCCGCGCAGAGCGGGATGGACCCGCGTGGCGGATCGCAGCGGCTGGCCGTTTTGTTTCTTGCGGCGGAATCGCATAGTTGGTTGTTCTATGATCGGTGGAGTACGTCAACGCGCTAATTCATTGTTCGTTGCCGATGCTGTGGATATCTGCTCGCCGATGGAGCGTGAAGTGTTCTCAGGGTAACACACGTCAGAACAACTCCGCCGGGTCGGCCTGAAAGACGCGTCTCAGTGCCAGGCAGCCTGAGACAATGCACATGGCCAAAGTCAAAAACAGGACGCCCAGTACCCGCGGCGCCGTCAAGTTTAACAGCAGTCCGGTTAGCCAACCGAGCACGCCGTACAGCGCAGCCGCTGCCACGATGCCCGGCACGAAGCCAAAGGCCGACAGCCACAACGATTCTTGCAACACGACCGAGACAAAGTAGCTGTTGTGATATCCGATGGCCTTGAGCGTGGCGAACTCGGCCATATGATCGTCGACGTCGGCGTACAAGATTTGATAGCAGATCACGACCCCCACAATAAATCCCATGACGGTCCCCAGGCCGAATATGAAGCCAATCGGGGTGCTGTGCTGCCAAAACGCCAACTCCTGATCGATAAACTGCTGCCGGGTTTGCACGCGTACGTCGTCCGGCAGTGCCTGGCGAACCTGTGCCAGCGCGTCCGCCAAAGGGATGCCGGGGCGCACCTTCAACAGGCCCACATCGACGTCGGCCAGCTTGTCGTGCAACGACCCTGGCAGACTGAAATAGTCCCGATATTGCTGCGAACTGATTACACAATTGCCGTCGTTGGCAAAATCCGTCCCCAATTCGAACGTACCGACGATGCGCGTGGCGTGGTCCGAGAGCTCGATCTTGTCGCCGATCTGCGGGCTGCCATAGTCTCCCTTCGAGCGGCGGTCGACGGCCAGCGTTCCGGGAGCAATGATGGCCGTGGCGTCGAAGTCCGAGAGCAGCAGCACCGGCTCGGCCGGATCGAAGGCCAAGACGCGGATGGGATGCCCTTGCCCGGTGGCGGGATTCTTCCAAATGGATTGCGCCGTTTCGATGTACAGCGGCCAGGCCGACTCGATCGCCGCGCAGCCGCGGGCTTGCGCCAGACGCCGTCGGCTGAAGGTCTCCTTGACGGACACCGTATAGCGCGCGGCACTTGTGATTACCAGATCGGCATTCATCCGTTGGTGCAAGGCGACGGTGCTATCGAACAGGGCGTTGCGAAAGCCCAATTGCATGAACATCAGTACCACTGCAAAGCCGATCCCACACACGGCGATCATCAACCGACGCGGTTGATGCACCAGGTTCTTCCAAGCCAGCGGTATGCGAGAGTTGCGCACGTCAGTAGTCAGACGTTAGTGATGAATGGTCAGGTGCGACGTATATCTGAACCCGGGTCTCTGCCGCCCCTTCGCTAGCAGGGCGGGACGACTCAATGACGTAACTAAAACAAATCTGCCGGGTCGGCCGAGTTGACTTTCGCCATCGAGGCCAAACCTGATAGTCCGCACATGACTACGGACAACAGCAGCACTCCACAGGCGCGGGTCAGTGTCATCTCGATCGGGATGTGCGTCATGCGCTCAGTCAATTGATAGAGCATCTCGGCAAGCAACAGGCCAGGCAGGAATCCGGCCAGGGCCAGAATCAACGCCTGTTGCAATACGAGCCAAGACAGATATTGCCGCGAATAGCCCATCGCCTTCAGCGTGGCGAATTCCGCCAGGCGGCTGGAAATGTCACTCGACAAAACCTGGTAGACGATCGACGTTCCCACCAGTAGCGCCACCAGCACGCCCAGTCCGAAAATGATGCCGACCGAAGTTTTGGTCATCCAATGCCGGCGCTCGTGGGCGGCAATTTCGTCGCGGGTCATTACGTGTACGTCGCGCGGCAGAATGCTGCGCAGTTCGGCAGCCACGGCGTCGGGATCCGTGCCCGGGGCGAGCCGTACCAGCCCCAGGCTGATCTCGCCGGGTTTGCGAAACGGAAGCAGGCGAAAAAACGTGGCGTTGCTCGCCAGCAAGGCACCATCGGCGCTAAAGCCGGTGCCGAGCGCGAAATCACCTGTGACGTGGACCGAGCGGCGCCCCACTTCCGTCGTTACGCCCGCCTGCTTTGGACCAAACTCCGAGCGCGACAAGCGATCGACCAGCACGGTATCGGCCTTGCCAAGCTGCTCTTGCTGATCCGCGACCTCGGGGAGTGCAATCACGCGATCGCGTGGGTCGAAGGCCATCAGCAAGATCCCGCGCCGCTGGCCCGTCTCTACATTGCGCCACAGCTGAAAGCCAATATTCAGGCCGCTCGTGCCTGTCACACCGGGCAGGGACGCCGCCTGCGTCAAACGCGAACGGGGTATCGTCGAGGCTTTGGAAAGGTGCAAGTATTCTGGCGAGGCCAGCAGCAGATCGAAATCGAGATGATCGTAAATCCGCGTGGCGGTCTGACGTACGGATGCCAGAAAGCCCAGCTGCAGAAGGACCAGCACGACCGCGAACGCTACCCCGGCCACGGCCACGCTCGAACGGGCCCTCTGGTGAAGCAGATTGAGCCATGCCAGAGGTGTTTTCATGCGGATCGCTGCGCCGCGCGCGGCGCGACCGATTTGTTCCTCGCCGAGGTGCCGATCATTAATCATGTTCCTTGGCGCTGGCCTGAGCCGCACCGGCCGGCGGTGCGGTGTCGATGACCACATCGACTTGTAGATCGACCAAACCGGCGGCCTCTTGACTGTCATCAAGACGAATCCGCGCCAGCACCACCCGCGCGTCCGCCGCAGCGGTGGGGTCGAGGCTCATGACCTCGTTCTTGGCCACGGTCGTGCCGACGCTTTCGATCGTTCCCCGCAAGGGCTCAGTCAGGGCGTCGCTCGTTACCGTGGCTTGTTGGCCCGGGCGCACGAACCGGACGTCGGTTTCGTAGATCTCGGCCGTAGCATACATGTGTTCGATGTCCCCCAACTGCAAGATGGGGCGGGGGCCGATGGTCTCGCCGGCTTGCGTCATGATCCGCAGGACGCGCCCATCGCGCGGCGCCCGGACCACAGCCAGTTCTACTTTTTGCGCGGCCGTGGCCAGTCCCTTTTCCAGCGATTCGAGCTGCACGGCGGCTTGCAGCCGCGCTTGATTTGCCTTGGCGGTTTCCAGCCGTGCCGTGGCCTCGCGCTGGTGTACCTCGCGCGAGCCTTCCAGCTTGGCCAATTGGGCCCGCGAGCTGTTGAGTTCGGCCTTGGCCTGCTCCGCGACTAGCTGCTGATGGTCTCGCTCTTGCTCCGAGACGACCTCGCCAGCGGCTGTGAGCCGCTCGAGATCGCGCGCGGCAACACGCGCGCTCAGCTCGGCGGCCTCGATCTTTGCCCGCAGCGCTTTGGCGTCGAGCTCGGCAAATGGGAGTTGGTCGAGCGCGGTTTGGGCCTCGGTCAACAGGGCCGCGCCGTAATCTTGCTCGGCGTGGCCGCGCGCTTTGGCTTCGGCCAACTGAATCTCGGCCAGTTGCCGTTCACTGATGCGGAGGGGATAGCTACCTAAAAACGCTAGCTCCTGCCCCTTCTTCACCTGATCTCCCTCGGCAACGACGAGCCGGTCGATACGTTCGCCGGCGGTGCCCCCGACCGCGATCACTCCGCCCTGCGGTTCCAAACGGCCGAGTGCGGCCACGGTACTGCGCGTTCTCGATTCCTGTCGGGTCCCCGCTGTCGTCTTGCCCGTGTCTGTCTGTGATGCGCCGTCGCGTCGCGATCGGAACGCAAACGCCGCCGCCATGACGGCCGCCAGCACGAATGCGACGCCGATCAGGTTCCGAGTGGCTTGCGGCATAGAGCTTTCCGAGGTGAAGGGGGGTAATTGGCAGAATAGTCAACCTGTTGAATGGCCGCAACGCGGGATCGACTTGCGCGTGCCCGCCAGATGGTGAGACGACTCCACCGAATTGGTGATGCGAGGCCCTTGGCAGCTTCCGCTGCCGCGGATTCGTCGCGGGCAGCCGCAGATTTGGGGGCTTAGTGGGGTCGACGACGCGACGGCGATACGAAGGACTTTTGTCCCAAGCGACCCGCGCTTTGACCGTGCTCGCTCGCTGGTCTTCTTTAGACCTTTAATCGTCGGAGCGGCTGACGAATCGACGCAGCGTCCGTTGCAACCGTGCGCGGGTACTTAGGCCAATAAGACCTGCTTGGTCTTCGCTACGCCGCTTTCCCGTTGCGCCTGTCGGCGGCACGGCTGCAGGCTGCAACCATGGCTCAACGAAGCGTGGCCAACGGTGCAGCGGCATGACAGTCGCTTTGGAGGCCGGGAATAGCTCTCACTGTCTCGGTGAGCAATCATCACGCTGGTGAAACGGCATCTAACTTGTTTTCTTATATATGTTTAGATGACGCGCGCTAAAGTCGTATCACCAGCCTGGTGAATCGTGCGGAACAGGAGGCATGGCGCGATTGGCGCTGTAAGTCCTTTCGTTCGGGAGGGATCGGCCGCACAGATTGCCCGTCTTCTCATGCTGGCACGCCGCTTGCTTTTAGAAACGCCGGTCCAGATCAGGCAACCTCGGTAGTGGTGCTTGTTCTGGCAGTTTGCATGGTCGAGTCACGGAGGCGGCTTTCGACGTGCAGGCTGGGGGTGTCATGACCCTTTCGGAGTCACAGCAGGGAGGCTCAGCAACTGCGTAACCGGTGCCGACCGGATCGCGGGTTGTCGATCTAAATCCACTCGGCTGAGTACGACACCAAGATGCAACCTTATAGAGACGCCATTATCGCACCTGACAAGGTGCGAACCACAGTGGCAGTGCGTGCAATTGAGTCTGTCGAATGCCTGGTCGTCGCCACCGATGAGGGGCGACGCGAAAACCTGGGGTTCGTTGCGCGCGAAGGAGGATGGAACGTCACGCTCTGTCGCGAGCCTGCCGAGGCAATTGCCCAGGCGCGCCAGCGGCTGCTGCAAATGGCCATTGTGGACCTGAGTGGTTCAGTCGCCAGCGATTCGGCAAGTTACCGCTTTCTGGTTGAGCAGTTGGCATGCACCAGCCGCATGCTGCTTCTGGTTTGCGGCAATGTCGACGACACCCGTGAAGAAGTTTGGGCACGACATCTGGGCGTATGGATGTACTTGCCAGGCGCGATCGACGGAGCGGATTTGGTCGGCCTGTGCGTGGCAGCGAGAGAGACGGTCGAACGTATGTCCGCCCTTAACCGGCAGCGGGCGCTGTCCGTAGACCGCAAGACGAATCAATCGAGATGAGTTACGAGTCTTAGTTTTACTTCCAGTGAGTGGAGAAGGCCTCGGATATGACCCATGTCCGCGGCCTTCAGTATTGCAAAGACGGCTTGGCCGTCTGCACATCAGAAAGGAAAGCAGCATGCAGTCCTACAGCAACGCGACCCCGGATTACAGCGCCGACAACGAGTTCGATCATGGACGCCGTAGCGCAGACAAATCGCCGTCGCGTACCCGCCGCTCGACGGCCCGACGTTTGGTGACGAAGTCCTCGTCGTTCAACGGTATGCACCGTCGCCGTAATAAGCATTGGAACTGGTAAGGCGCCCCGCAGCGCTGGTTACCTTTCCGGTGGTCCGTGGCACACCCGCACGTGGCTTGCCCTATCCAGGGGTATGGCGGTCATAAGGCCGAGAGTGTCTTGCGGATGCGCAATAATAATCGAGAGAGAGATTGGCGATAACGTAGGCCGCGCTGGGCCAGCGCAGTCTACGTTGTCGCTATACAATTCTCCACGGCCCATTGCTTCGGACCGTGGAACGCTGTCGCACGGGGGGCGGCGGCAACGGGCGACGGCAGTCTATTTTGCCGCTCGGTCGAGGAAGGCGCGAAAATCTTGCAATGCGCCCCTATCCAGCCCCTCGGCCGGATGTTCCAGCAACCAATCGGCGTCTGCTACGGCGCCAGCACGGTCTCCGTTCTGCGAGCGGAGCATGGCGCGGTCGAATCGCGCCCGGTGGGCCTCGGGTGAGATGGCCAACAAGGCATCCAGATAGCGCAGCACGGCGCGGTTGTCGCCGCTCATGCCGGCCACTTCTTTCAGGTTGTAGAGGATCCGCACCACGATCGCGCGCTTGGTCGTCGCCTTTTGTTGCTCTTCGGTTAGCGGCGCACGCGTGGCGGCCAATACCCGCCGGCCGGCTTCCTCTGGACTGACCACCTGGCCGCCATCGAAGACGTCGATCAGCCGACTTTCGCCGCCAGTTGGTACATACCGCACGACGAAATGACCGGGCAGGCCGACTCCTTCGACGTGCAACGACAAACGGCGGGCCAACTCCATGTAGACGATCGACAACGTGATAGGTAACCCTTCGCGATCGTCCAAAACTTCGTTGACGTAGCTGTTCGCACGGTGGTAGTAGTCACCGCGACTGCCGTGGAAGCCGCTTTCGTCGAAGAAAAACTTGTTCAGCGCGGAAAAACGGGCGGCTTCGTCTGGCATCTCTCCCGATTTCGCCGTAACGTCAGCAGCCATGCGATCGAGTTGACGACGATAGCTCTCAACATCGATCTCGTCGTTGTCCAATCGCGCGATTGCCAATGCCGCGGCGAGCAGGTCGATCGATTCTTCTGGTTGGTCAAGCACCTTGAGCAATTCGGCATGGGCATGCACCTGGCGTAGCGAATCGCTCAGGCGGCGCAGCTGCTCGGCCTGATGCGACAACGCCTCGGCGCGATCCGTCAGCGCCGCGGTTGTCACCGCCGAGTTTTCAGCCAGCTGTTCGGCCAAGGCGATGCCAGGATGGCTATCGGCCGGCATCTCGTCGAGCAGTCGATCGATGCGTGCCACGGCTTCGGCCGAAGGTGCCGGTGCCGTTAGTTCCCGGCCCACGCGAAAACCCTTGAACTCGGCATGCGTCTCGCGAAATTTGGCAAAACCGACTTTGCCCGTGGTTGCTGTCGAGACGTGGGTCGTGATCACTTCGTGACCATTGACGCGGCAGACGATCCGTTGCGGCTCGACGCGCACGTGCAGCGTGTTCCACTCGCCCGCCTTATAGAACGGGCTTGCTTGTTGCGCGAGGATGGTCCAATTCAACACGTCCGGACCGTCGAAACGCGTCAGCCGCATGGTGCCGGCCGTGGGATAGAAGCCGTAGTGCTTGTCGCCGCCATCGGCGCCGAAAACCAATCCGGCGGCGCCGGCCTCGTCGTCGAGCCGTACGGTCGCGGTCAGTTCGAAAGGAACATCCGGAGGGGCCTGCGATGACAAGCAAAGCGAGCGACCGCCGAATCCGTCTCCTTCGCCGTCGACCAACACGCGGGCTCCGCGTGCGTGCCAGTTGGCGCCGAATACCGGCGTCCATTCGGCCGCGTCGAGGGCGCCTTGCTTCACCCAGCGATCGATGGGCACCGGGTTGGGACGCGCCAAAAGGGGCTTCAGGTCGTTGATGCCGACGGCGAAACCCAGATTGTTGGTTACCAGCGACTTCAGCGTCAGAATGCCGCCGACGTGACCTTGCATATCGACCAAGGGACCGCCGCTGTTGCCCGGCTCGACGGCGATGGCTAGCTGAATCATTTTTCGGCCGTCGATCTCGCGCTGCCCTGATACGACTCCCGCCACAACGCTGTGTCGCAGCCCCATGGGATTGCCAAGTGCGACGACAGCTTGTCCGGGGCGCAAAAATTCGGAATCCGCCAGCTTTAGCGGCGTCAGTCCTGTTGCGTCGACCCGCAGAATGGCCAGATCGAGGAAGCGATCCGATGCATGTACGCTCGTTACTTCGTGCCGCTTGCCATCAGCCATTTGCACCGTGATCGGCCGACCTTCGCCGATGACGTGCAGATTTGTGGCGATCAATCCGTCGGCCGACACGACAAAGCCCGAGCCCAAACCATGCTTGCGGCCGTCACGGCCACCAACGGTGATCACGGCCAGCGAGGGCCGAGCGCGCTGATAGACGTCCTCGACGGACTTGCGCGTGCCAGTCTCGCGCTCGCTAGTGGCCTCGGGTTTTGCTTCGTCGGCGAATATGCCGGCCGGCGCGAAGCTCGCAATGCACAGCGCCAACATGGAAAAAACTGTTACGCGCTGCGACGCAATGGACATTAAGCAGCTCCTCGATCAAAAGTCATAGACCAAATGCGGCAGGCGTCATGCGGCACGCTCCGCACGGTTTGACACCTGGTGGACGCGTCTCCATGATAGGAGGCCGCCAGGCGAATGGCAAAAAACCTCGCGTGGCGCTAGGGGACTGGCAGCTGAATCGACGGCAAATCTTCGATTGTCGGCACTTCGCCGATGCGCAGCAATGACGAATGAACTTTGTTGGATGCCCGCCTTGGATCTGGCCGCGGCCATTCGCGCGCGGCGGGTGTCGCCCGTCGAGTTGGTCGAAGCAGTCCTCGCACAGGTAGACCGGCTTAATCCGCACTTGACCGCGATTGTCACCCGCACCGACGAACTGGCCCACCAGCAAGCCCGCCAGGCTGAAGAAGCTGTCATGCGAGGGGACGAGCTGCCGCCTCTGTGGGGCGTGCCGATTACGATCAAGGACCTGCACCTGACCGAGGGCATTCGCACGACGATGGGCTCGAAGTTGTTCGAGCAGTTCGTGCCCGACCACGATCAGCCGATCGTGGAACGATTCAAACGAGCCGGCGCGATCATCTTGGGAAAGACGAACACCTCGGAATTCGGTCTCATTCCGCTAGCTGCTAACGCATTGTTTGGCGATTCGAACAATCCCTGGGACGGACGCTTTAATACAGGCGGTTCTAGCGGTGGCGCGGCTGCTGCCGTGGCCTGCGGCATGGGGCCGTTGGCCACCGCCAGTGACGGTGGCGGATCGATCCGCATTCCGGCCACCTTTTGCGGCGTCTTTGGTTTGAAGCCGCAGATGGGGCGCGTGCCGCACCTCCCTTTTCCACGCGGCTGGGAGTCGCTGTCGCATCAGGGGGTTCTGTCGCGCACTGTGCGTGATACGGCGCTGGCGCTCGACGTGCTCGCAGGGCCGCACCCGCTCGACCGTTGGAGTTTACCGGCGACCGGGCGCAGCTTTTTGTCGGCCTGCACGGGCGAGGCGCGCGGCTTGCGTCTGGCTTGGGCGCCCCGTTTGGGCGATTTGCCGGTCGAGCCCGAAGTGCTGGCCGTCTGTCAGCAGGCTGCCGAGCGTTTCGAGCAACTCGGCTGTCGGGTGACGCCTTTGGATTTGGATTTGCCCGATCTGGGGCCCGCGCAGCAAACAATCGTGCTATGCGAGGCGGCGGTCGGCATGCAAGCCCGTCGCGCCGAATGGGAGCAATCGATTTTTCCTCCCACCCGCAAGATGCTTCCCAACGCTGACAAGCTGACGTACTACGATCTGGTGCGCGCGCAGTGGGCTCGCGAGGAATACTGGGAAAAAATCTCGCCGGTGTTCGAACAATTCGACGCTTTGCTGACGCCTACCGCGCCGATCACGGCCCCGCTCAACGGCACGTTGGGGCCGAAGGTGATCGAAGGGCGCACGGTGCGACCATTGTCATGGTTGGGGCACGTGGTTCCAGCCAACATGACATGGCAGCCGGCGGCCAGTATGCCCGTGGGTTTTGACAGTCAAAGCTTGCCAATCGGTTTGCAGATCATGGGTCGGCAACACGACGAATGGACCCTGTTGCAACTGGCCAGCGCCTATGAAGCAGCGTTTCCGTGGGCCGATCGAAAACCGCCGCTGGCATTGCCCTGAGCAGTTTGCTTGTGCCCCAGGATTTCTGCGTAAGCTGCGACATCTGCGGATGGATCTTTTCGGGTTCGGCAGTTCGGCCATTTTTATCGCAAGGAGCATTGCTTGATGAAAACGTTGCGGATCGCGGTTTATCCCGGCGATGGAATCGGACCCGAAGTCATCCGGCAGGCGGTGCGCGTATTGAGGGCCGTCGAAGCGCGGCAGAAAGACTGGTCACTGGAGCTGACCGAGTTTCCGTGGGGTGCCGCGTATCACCGGCAAACCGGCCGAGTGGTGCCGGAGGACTTTCTCGAGGTGCTGCGGCCGTTCGATGCGATTCTTTTGGGCGCGGTGGGTTGGCCGGCGGAATTGCCCGACCATGTCACGCTCGCGCCCTTGGTCACCTTGCGTCAGCGCTTCGATCAATATGCCTGCGTGCGGCCGGCCAAGCTCTTTGCCGGGCTGCGGGGTCTGCTTGCCGACAAAGGGCCGGCCGATATCGACCTGGTCGTGGTGCGCGAAAACTCGGAAGGGGAATATGTCGATAATGGCGGTCGGGTGCGCCGCGGCACGTCGGATGAGTATGCCGTGCAGACGGCAATTCACACCCGTCGCGGGATCGAGCGGGTTTTGCGCTTCGGATATGAGCTGGCGCGGACGCGTAGGAACAAGCTGACGATGATCACCAAGAGCAACGCCCAGCGGCACGCTTACGTGCTCTGGGACGACGTGCTGGACGAGGTGTCGCCGCAGTTCCCTGACGTGAGCACCGACAAGCAGCATGCCGACGCCGCGGCTATGAACTTGGTGCGCCGGCCGGAAACGTTCGACGTGATCGTGGCCTCGAATCTGTTCGGCGATATTCTGACGGACCTGGCCGGCACGATCGCCGGTGGGCTGGGGTTGGCTCCCAGCACCAACACCAACCCAGAACGAAAGTTTCCCAGCATGTTCGAACCGGTACACGGCTCGGCCCCCGACATTGCAGGGCAGGGAATCGCAAATCCGATCGCCGCCGTACTGAGCGCCGCCATGATGATGGATTGGCTGGGGGCGGCGGCTGCGGGGAATCATCTGCGCGGCGCCGTCGAACGGACGCTTGCCGCCGGACACAAGACGGTCGACCTGGGCGGGCGGCTATCGACCGAGGCGATGGGAGACTTATTGGTCGCCGCCGTCGAGCAGGCGTAGCAGCGCGGCAAATGATCGTCTACCATGTCGAACAGTCTCTGATCTCGCGCTCTGCGGAGAATTCACAATGTCGGCAATCACTCGACGCCAGTTTGCCCGCGATTCGTTGGGCACCCTGCTGACCATGTCTCTCTTGGAGACTGTGTTCCAACATGAATTGCTGGGTCAGGAGGTGCGGCCCGCCGCGGCCGGTTGGCTGCGCGACATCGAGCAGTTGGGCCAGGACCTGAAAGGGCAGAAGCTCGAACAACTTGTCTGGCAGCAGAAGGTCGAAGAGCTGTTTAGTAAGGTGCCGCTGGCGGACATTTTGGCGCTGATTGATTTCGATCGCTTGGCGAGCGGTGTGAAGTTTGTCGACAACGGCGCGCTCAGCATGCGCTTCAAGTTTCCTGAGGTCGAAGGCGTCCCCAAGAATCTGGTCTATGGGAAGCAAATCTTCGCGCTCAAGAAAGACCGCTCGGTCGTGCCGCATGGGCATAACAACATGGCTACCGCCTTTTTGATTCTGAAAGGGGATCTGCGCGGCCGGCACTACGATCGCCTGAAGGACGAGGCCGATCATTACATCATTCGCCCGACGGTCGATCGCACATTCGTGCCGGGCGAATGTTCGACCGTGTCGGACTACAAAGACAACGTCCACTGGTTCAAGGCGATCACCGAGCCGGCGTTCATATTCAACCTGCACGTGCTGCAGGTGAATCCGGACAATCGCGAGCCGACAGGCCGGCTGTATCTCGATCCCGAGGGGGAAAAGCTGGCCGACGGTTTGATTCGTGCACGGCAATTAAGCTATGACGAAGTTCATAAGCTGTACGGGTAGTCGCGCCGCCGGCCGAGGTGCAGCGGGTTGCGCTACCGAATGCCCTGCTCTTGGAACCACTGCCAGGCATCTCGGGCGGTCTCTTTGACCGGCCTTTGATAGTAGCCGAGCTCACGCTGGGCACGCACACTACTATAGTTTTTTGGCAATCGGCCTAAATCCACGGCGGCCGAGTTGACCTCGGGCTCGTGGCCGGTGACGCGTCCGACGACATTCCCTACGCGTCCGGCGATCATTTGCATGAGAGGACCCGCGCGCATGAGCGGGCGGCGCACGCCACAAATGTCGGCGAATATGCGACAGGCTTCAATCCATTCCATGGTCTTGCCGGCCAGTAGATAGCGTCGGCCCGTGGCACCGCTGTCGCGTGCCGCCAGGATTCCTGTTGCCACGTCGCGCACATCGCACAGGCTCAACCAACCGCGGGGCGCGAAGACCGTCGCGCCGCGAGCGACGGCCAACAGCAGTCGCCCCGACGAGGGTTTCCAGTCCCAAGGACCGAGCATGAAAGCCGGATTCACGACGACCGCGTCCAGCCCCTGGCTGATCTCGTCATCGACAACGCCTTCCGCCGCGCGTTTGGTGACCACATACGGCACCTGGGGTCCGCCGGCAAACGGTGTGTCTTCGTCAGTCGGATGCCTGAGCGAGCAGCGACCGAATACGTCGGTGCTGGAAATGTGAATCATCCGTGCAGCGAATTCTCGGCAGGCGATGGCGACATTTCTTGTCCCGCCGACGTTTATCTCCTCGTAATGCTCTGGGTGTGCCCAGCCGACATTCACGTGCGCGGCGCAGTGAATTACGGTCGTCGTTCCGCGACAGGCCTGGCGTACCGCTGCCTCGTCACGCACATCTCCGGCGTAAACATCGACGTTCAGTCCTGCCAGTGGCCGGCGATCGGTCGTGCCCCGCGCGAGCACGCGCACGGCTTCGCCACGCGATAGCAATAATCGCACCACATTGTTACCAACCAGGCCCGTGGCGCCCGTAACGAGCGTCACCCGATTCGAGCTCATGGATTGCAACTCTCCGTCGATCGGCGGGGAAATCGTGGCCAGGATAGCTTGCGGTTGTGGGGCGAGAAACGTGGGCGAGCGGTCGCCTGCTCGTGAGCGTTATGCTCCGTTCGTAGCGGCGGGTGCGGTGATGTCGTAATACGTGCTATACACCGCGCAGGCCCGGCGTGCCAATTCGTCCTCGTCGAGACGCTGGCCCGCGAACCGTGCCAGAGACATGCCGGACATATCCAATGTGGGCTCGCCGGCGTCGATCCATTCGGCCAGATACTTGCCGACGCCTCCGCCCCCCGATACGCCGTGGGCACAGAATCCGCAGGCGGTCCATAAGCCGCGCACCGCGGCAAGCGGGCCGAGTAGGAAGCCACCATCGGGCGTGAACGACTCCAATCCGCACACCGAACGCGTTAGCGGGCTCGCAGCCACGGCGGGCACGCGCCGGCCGGCGGCGTCCAACAGAACTTTGAAGTGCGCGGCGTCGAACGTCTGCACGGTCGGGTTTTCCGACTGCGGAATCGGCGTGCGAAACGGTCGCGGGTTCTTCTCGTAGCCGCCGACAATCAGCGCGTCATCTTTTTGGCGCACGTAAACCAGGTTGTCGGGATCGCGCAGGTTCGGCAATAGTTTCTCGCTGACCGTCGCCACGGGCGCCGTCTCGACGTATTGGTGTTCCATGGGCACTAGCGGAATCGACACACCGGCCAATCGCCCAATGACAGGGGACCAGATGCCGGCCGCGATCACCAGTGTTTCGGTCTCGACCGGACCACGCATCGTCTGGATGCCGTGGATGGTTCCCTTCGCAACGTCGACCGCCGTGACGCGCGTCTGTGGCTCGAATTGCACGCCGAGGGCGCGGGCATCGCGAATCATGGCCCCCGCCAGCACGGGTGCGGCGGCCGATCCATCTGTCGGCATCAACAGGGCGCCCTCGACGCCAACCGGATTCATCAGCGGGAACAGCTTGGCGGTTTCGACGGCTGAAAGCAGATGTGTCTCCAGCCCACATTGGTCGGCGAATGCCTTTTGGCGGCGTAGCTCGGCCAAGCGCTCGGTCGACGAGGCCAATCGCAGACTGCCGACTTCGGAGAAGCCTGGCACGCCGTCGAGCTGCAAGCCACGATACAGCGAGACGCTCGCTGCGAGCAGGCGCGTCAGACTGACGCTCGCGCGAAGTTGACCGATCAAGCCCGGAGCGTGCGAGGTGGTGCCGCTGACGAGCGCGCCTTGCTCGACGACCAGCACGTCCTTGCGGCCCAATTGTGCCAGGTGCAACGCGATGCTGGCCCCCGCAATACCACCGCCGATGATGACGATTTCAGCGCGAGACTGCATGGTGATCCTGCTTGACGTTTCGTGGTCGACCCGCGTGTTACATGCCGAGGCACGGCGAGGTTTCAAATTTAATCGTTTGCGGCGAAGTTCGGAAGGAGCCCGCCGGGCACCGGCTCAATCCTGGGCCTGCAAAAAGAATCGCCCCAGGTGCTCGCGCGCGTAGCTTGTAAAATCGAAGTCCAGTTGCGAGATACCCGCCTGGGCAAAACCCCACATAGCCTCGCGTAGTGCGGAGACCCTACGCATAGCACGCAACCGCGCGAGCTCCGTCGGTTGTTCGCGGCCGAAGTACAGACGAAGCAATTGCTGCTCCTGGCTTGCGTCCAGTCGATGGTTTTCGGCGAAGTTGCCCAGATCGAAGAAGCGGTCCCCCATGCCGGCGTACTCCCAATCGATGATACGGATGGTCGTGCCGTCGTCGATCAGGTTGCCGGGCAAAAGATCGTTGTGGCAGGGACACGCAGCCGAGGACGTGGCCACGCGCTTTTCAAGCATCTTCAGCTCGGCAATCGCTTGCGGCACTTCAGGCGGCAGCGATACGGCGCGTGCTATGGCCAGATTGTGATAATCGTCGATCGTCAGAAAGGCTGAGAATTCGCCCGGCACCGGCGGCGCGGCGTGTAGGCGCGCTATCGCCGCGACGGCGCGCTGCAAGACGTCGTCGCGGCGAGCGCTATCGACCGACAATACCTGGCCGGCCAAAAATCGCGTCAGCAGCGCGCAATGCTCTGGCAGATAGGCGACAACCTCGGCGCCCACGCCCGCGGCGGCCGCGGCAACCGCGCAGGCATGTTCCCGATCGCGATCGATGCCAAGCTGAGCGGTATTCTGCCCAGCGATCCGCAAAACATACGTGGCGCCGCCCGTTTCCACACGGAAGTTATGATTCGTGATTCCCCCCGATAACGGTGTCACCGTCGCGGGGCCGGCTAGTTCGGGAATCTTGCCGAGGATGGACTCGATGTCGGACGGCACGGGGAGGGGTTCACCACGGAGACACTGAGGCACAGAGAAAGAATAGGGAGCTTAAAGTGCAGGTATTCGTTTAAGCAAATGCGGCATCACCGCTATTTTATTTTACTAGTGGTTTTGCGAGATCCACGATCCACTCTTCTAGCAGGCGGACGGCCGCGGTGTCGACAACGCTCGAGCTCAGGGGGGGCATCCGGCCGCGTTCCGTTCGTGAAATGCGATTGAGCACCAGCGATCGCTCTGGGGCACCAGGCACCAGCAGAAGCCCTGCGGCGATGCCGAACTTGTCGTGCAGCGCGGGCTCGTTCACAAGATTCATCTTGTCGAGCGGAGTGGTGAATTCCATTTCCAGCCGGGCGTTGCCTCCACCGGCAATAACATGGCAGTGCGCGCAGTTGGCATGCAAATAACTGCGGGCACGCGCGTCGACGGTGGCGGACGTGTCGAGCGGGTCGACCAAGGCGACCATCTCGGGCGGGCGCCGGGGAAGCGGATCGCGGAAAACGCCTAGGCGTTCGAATACGACGAGTTGATTCTCTTCGACCTCGCCATAGCGGTGCTTGCGGTTCATCTGGGGCATCGCGAGACCCAGTACGTAGTTGGCCGCGCGAGTGTGGCAAACCATGCACTCGGCGCGACTGGGAAAGTGCCACGTCTGCTCGCGCGGATTGCTGGCTTCCTGATCCATGACTTGTAGCACGCGATCACGTCCAGTGGCCGGCACCAACTCGGCGTCGGTCTGCTCGTCGTTCCACTCGTAAGAGTAGCCGGACCATTCTCCTTGCTCGCGCACCAGCAGCCGCGTTTCCAGTCGCCGGCGCGAGTGGGGATCTCCCGGTTGCATCTCGAAGGAAAATGTCTTCACCGCCACGGCCCCATCCGAGAAGTTCCAACCGTGGGCCTCGGTGAATTGAATTTGGCCGTTCTCTGGCAGCGAGATAAGCCGCTCTTTCTTGGCACCGTCTGACCACAACGGTGAATTAACGGAATAAGGGATCACACCCGCCGCCGGCAGATGGTCGGCGACCGACGCGAAAAGCCCGGTTTCGCTCAGTCGCCTTGGAAAAGGTCTGTCCGTCGCGGGAGCTTCGTTTGCCGTTAGCTCGTAAATGCCCCCTACATAATCGACAATCAGCAACTCGCCCTCGGCATCCGCGCCGAAGCTTGCGATTTGTAGCGCCGTATCGGCTAACTCGCGGTGCCAGGTGATGTGCTGACCGTTGAAGCGAATGCCCCAAATCCGGCCCGTGGCGTAGTCTCCGTAGACGTATGCTCCGCGCAAATCGGGAAACCGTTGGCCATAGTAAACGTGACCACCGGTGATCGAGCGCGCTTCGGAATGTGGATGAGCGATGACCGGAGCCACGACGGGCGTGGGACCCTGCTTGCGCAGCGGCTGAAACGGCAGGTCTCCCTCGGTGATACTCCAGCCATAGTTACCGCCGCGCGTGATCACGTCGATCATTTCGCGCCAGTCCTGTCCGACGTCGCCGACCCACAAGCGACCGGAATCGCGGTCAAACGAGATCCGCCAGGGATTGCGCAACCCATAGGCCCAGATCTCGCCCCGGGCTCCGGTAGTATTGACGAAGGGATTGTCAGGCGGGATGGCATAGCTGCGATCGGCGTCACTGGCATGTACGTCGATCCGTAAGATGCCCGACGGCAGATCGCTCAGGTCCTGCCCGGTGAGATTGGTATCGGAGTCCGAAGTGCCATCCCCGGACGAGATATATAAAAGTCCGTCAGGACCAAAGGCTAGATCGCCGCCGTTATGGCCGTTGGACTCCCATTCCAGAACGACGCGCTGCGTGGCCGGGTTGCAGCACCGCGGGGTGTCGCCGCGGACTTCGTATCGGGCAATCCTGTTGCGCTTTACCTTGGCGTCTCGCGGACCATTACTGAACACATAGACGAAATGGTTTTCGGCATAGCCAGGGTCAAACGTCAGACTGTAGGTTTCTTCACCTACGTCGAGAAACACATCCGCGCGTTCGACGTCCGCTTGGTTGGCGAAGGCCAGCACTTGACCACGCTGCTCGATGACCAGCAGCTGCTTCGTTACAGGGTCGTGCGTGAGGAACAACGGCTGACTTAGGGGTAATCGTTCGAAGACGCGCCGCAGCCGGTAGGGAAGTGGCGGGTCGGGCGTGCCCACCACGTGAGAAGTGGTCCAAGGGACGCGCGTTTGCGTGTCGAACGGTTGTGCTAGCTGTTGCTCGGCAGAAGCAGCGCACGCGACAAGAATACCGGCCGCCGCGATGAACCCAACGATTGTCACACCAACGCGCATCGCATTATTCCGTGGTCTCGGCCAGCCATGAGCACTGGGCGCATGATACCGGCGGACCAGGCCTGGACCAAGCACGCAGGCATCGCTGCAGGGCCTTTGGGCCTGCCTGCGGTGGCACAAGCGGCATGCTAACCTTGGTGGTAGGCTCCGGTTTCCGGCCGGACCCGGATTGTTGAGTGCCACGAGGTTTTCATGCGTCGATTCGTTTTCATAATTGTCTGCACGATGGCATGCGTGGCGATTGCGCCGGCCCGTTGTGCGCAGGCAGCCAGTGGCGGTGAGCTGCGCATCAACGTCGTCGATGCCGACACGCGCGAGCCGATCGCTTGCCGCATGCATTTAAAGAATGGCAAAGGGGTCGCGCAGAAGGCGGCGCGAATGCCCTTCTGGAACGATCATTTCGTCTTTCCCGGCGAACTCAAACTGAAGTTGCCCAGAGGGGAGTACTCGTTCGAACTCGAGCGTGGGCCTGAGTATCTCGATCGCAAAGGCCATTTCACAATTAATGACTATGCCGACGACGAGCAAGTGATCGATCTCAAGCGCGCCGTCAACATGGCCGACGAGGGATGGTGGTCGGGCGATCTACACATTCATCGCACCGAGAAAGACATTCGCCTGCTGATGCAGGCGGAGGATCTGCACGTGGCCCCGTTGATCACCTGGTGGAATGACAAAAATCCCTGGCAAGGAAAGCCGCTTCCCACCGAGCCGGTGGTCCGATTCGACGAAAACCGCATTTACGATCTGCTCGGGGGCGAAGACGAACGAGGCGGGGGCGCCTTATTGTTCTTCAACCTGGCGACGCCGCTGGAAATTGCCGGAGCCGCGCGCGATTATCCGCCGTCGACCAAATTCTTACTGGCCGCGCGGCAACAAGGGCGGGCCTGGATCGATATTGAAAAGCCGTTTTGGTGGGACGTACCTATCTGGCTTGCCAGCGGCAAGGTCGATTCGATCGGCCTGGCCAACAATCACATGCACCGCGACGACATGCTCACCAACGAAGCCTGGGGCAAGCCGCGCGATCGTGGTCGCTTTCGCGATCCGCACGGCAATGGCCAATGGTCCGAAGAGATCTACTACCATGTGCTCAACAGCGGGCTGCGAATCCCTCCTTCGGCCGGCAGTGCCTCGGGGGTGGCGCCCAATCCGGTGGGGTATAACCGCGTGTACGTGTGGGTGGACAAGAAGGACTTTAGCTACGAGGCCTGGTGGGAAGCGTTCAAGATGGGACGAGTCGTTGTCACCAATGGCCCATTGATTCGTCCCTTGGCGAACAATCGCTTGCCCGGACATGTGTTCACCGGAGCGACGGGCGAGGAACTAGACATCGAGATCACGTTGAACCTGGCAACCCGCGATCCGATCAGCTATCTGGACATCGTCAAAGACGGGCGCGTCGTTCAGAGCGTGCGCCTGGACGAAGTGGCCAAGACCGGGCATTTGCCGCCGGTGCATTTCACGGAAAGCGGTTGGGTCTTGGTGCGGGCCGTGACGGACGTCGACAAAACGTACCGATTTGCGTCAACCGCCCCGTGGTACGTTGAAATCGGCGAGCGACCAAGAATCAGCAAAGGCTCGGCCCAATTCTTTCTCGACTGGATGAACGAATTCACCGAGAAGCTGAAGTTCGAGGACCCGGTAGAACGCCGCGAAACTTTGAGATTTCATAACGCGGCCCGGCGATTCTGGGAACAACGCGTGGCCGACGCTAATGCCGATTAACGTCGATCCAGTCTGACACGAATGTCGTCTTCGCGCGGCTCACGACGATGCGTTCTCAGGGGCAGCACTCGGCCACGAGCAAGCCTTGCGATTGTTTGAGCCTGGCTTGGGCGATTTTCCAGGCGGCCACCTTTTCAATTACATCTCCTTCGGCTTGGATCACGGCCAGGTGGGCGGCCGTTAGGTCGGCGAACGTCGCGCCGCTGGACTTGGCGCGGGCTTCGGCATCTCCACGCCGCGCGGTGAGATGGTCGAGGCTTTCCTTGGCGATGGCGATCTGCCGCAACCGCAGCTCGACCGTTTCCGCGGCCAGGCGGATTTCGGCTGCGACCTCTAGCTCGCGGTCGTGCGCATATTGGTTGAGCTGCCGGCGGCGCTCGGGCAACTCGCGCTCGGCGGTGTGCAGCTTGCGCAGCGCACCGACCAGCCCCAACAACCCTCCACAGCCGGAAGACTGCGGCGCCAAACCCAACAGCGGACTTACCTGCGCCAAGGCGGCCCGCGCGGCCGGTAATGAATCTTCGTCCAGGGTGCGGCGCAAGCGACGCAGCATGCTTAGCTCGGGGCGCATCGCCAGGCCGTTTTGTACGGCCTCATCGACGTCGATGCGCTCGACGACGACTTCCAACCGCTCGGTAGGCCAAATCCGCTCTTGCGGCGGCGTTGGTTCGAGACCGATAAGTTGCCAAAGTTGCGCGTTGAGTTGGCTGATCGCGCCGCCCAATTGCGCCTGCTGATCGCGGAGCTCGATTTCGCGGCGCAAGAACCGGTCGTCCTCCGCGGGCATTTTCAAACCTTGCTGTCGCAACCGCTCGATATTCGCCGTCGCCTGTCGCGTTTCGGCGAGGGCGCGAGTCACCAGATCGATGCGGGCTTCGTTCTGCGCCAGCAAATAATAGGCGTTGAGTGCATCGCCGGCCGACCGGTTGCGGGCTTCGAGCGCCGCGGTGCGCAATACGTCATAAGTCAGCGAGTTATCGGTGCGCGAGCAGCCGCCGCCTGCCGACTCGTTAGCGGCCAAGGCGCGCCGTTCGCCATCCAACAGGTTGCCCAGCTTCGAGGCCCGCGCGGCTAGGCATTGGCATTCGGCAGGACCCAGGGCGCGATAGTTGCCCGGCGGATGCGGAAAGCCGAGCACCTGGTCGACCTGCGGCAGACGCTTGACCTGTGCGACGTCTACCTCGCGCGCGGTGCGATCAACAATTTCCAGGCCTTCGCTGGTGGGCGAGGCCTGAACGCCACGGCATCCCTGAACGTCGTGGCTTGCGCAGCCCCCAGCGCAGACCGCGATCCACAGGCAAGGAAGAAAAATCAGGGCGCGCATGCGATCCTCGCGGAGCCGACCAGTCCGTAGTCACTTGTTTCATCGCCGTGCGCCTGCTGAGGGCTGGAACATTTATCTGGGTTCTGCCCAGCGTTCCGGATTCAAGGCGGTTGCCGATGGAAACAGTCGCGATGGCGTCGTGTTTGCGGGCGTGATAGTACGTGCGATGCGCGGTTGTACGGTCTGTGCCGGTGGTAGCGACCGCAAGTATCAGAGAAACATTGCCGGACGAAGAGACTCCTGGCTGCCCGTTTCATAGGCGCTGAGAGCGCCAATCGCATGACAGGGCTGAGACGCGTCGCTTCGTCGCAACGCCTTGGCACGGCCCGCGTAGTGGCGGCGACCTATAGTTCAGAATGGCTGCGCGGATTGTCGAGCATGGTCTCGCGAAGCCGTGGGTTACGCGTTGAACGCATGGTTCGGCGATCGGGGCCGGCACGAACCAGCGCTGACGGTGCGCTGACCATGGATCGAATGTTCGCGTTCGTACCGAAGACGGCGAGACTGCGGGCGACGAGTCGTAAGTGTCGTTCGACAAGCTGAGTTTTAGAAAACCGACAAACGCGTGAACCATGCTGCACCGGAAGGTCTTGATCGCCGACGACGATCCGGATATTCGCCGGCTCGTTGCGCATTGGCTCGAGGCGGCAGGCTACGACGTGCGACACGCCGTCGACGGCCGCGAGGCACTCGAAGCCGCGCATCGCGATTGCCCGCATTTTCTCATCACGGACTGGGACATGCCTGGGCTGGACGGCATCGAGCTGTGCCGCTGTATCCGCGAGGAAACCTTTCCGCACTACATCTACACGGTGCTCTTGACCGCGCACCACAAAGTCGCGGACATGATCCTGGCCTTGGAGACCGGGGCCGACGACTTGCTGACCAAGCCGATTGTCGCAGCGGAACTGCTGGCCCGCCTGAGAGCCGGCGCCAGGGTGATCGAGTTAGAGAACCAGTTGGTACGATTGGCCGGTACCGATCCGTTGACGGCGGTCCCCAACCGCTGGGTATTCTTTGAACACTTCGAACGCGAGCTCGCCCGCGCACGGCGGTACGATTTGCCGTTGAGCTGCGTGCTGTGCGACATCGATTTCTTCAAGACGTTCAACGACACGCACGGTCACATCGTGGGGGATATCATCCTCAAGGCGTTTGCCCAGGTGCTCAACGCCCAGTGCCGAGCGAGCGACTATTTATGCCGCTACGGCGGCGAAGAATTCTGCATTCTGCTGCCCGACACGGACGAGGCCGCGGCGATGGCTTGGGCGGAACGCATTCGCATTGCACTCCGCGATCTGGCGCTACCCTGCCGAGATCAGCATGTCACCATTACCGCCAGCTATGGTGTGGCCGCGCTGACCGAGGGGGTGACCAAGGCCGGCGATCTGCTAGATAACGCCGATGGTGCAATGCGGATTGCCAAACATACCGGCCGCGACCGCGTGGTGAGGTTCAGTGAGATATCCGGCGCCGATGGCGAAGCCGTGCTGGTGGGCGATTTCCGGACTCGGCTCAAGTGCGTTTCGGCGCGAGACGTCATGACGACGCCGGTTGCCTGCCTGACGAGCGACCAGCCCATAGGGGATGCCATCCATTTGTTCCTGCGCAGTCGCATTAGCTCTGCGCCGGTCGTAGCGAGTGATGGCCAATTGGTTGGCATCGTCTCGGAAAAGGACCTGCTTGCCGCGCCCGGGCGGGCCGACGTCTGGCGCGCTCCGGTGAGCGAAGTCATGAAGACGAACGTCGTCTGCTACGACGAAGAAACGCCGGCGATTACGCTTTTCGACTTTCTCTGCCGCGTGACCATTCGCCGCCTGGTGATCGTCAAGCAGGGCGTGCCCACGGGCGTGGTCAGCAGAGCAGGTCTGCTGCGCTGGCTGACCAACGCCCAGACGACGGCCCTTGCAACTGCGGGATCTGCAAGCGATGCAGCGCAGTTACAGCGGATCATCTGTGGGTTGCGGCAGCATATCGCCGCACTCGAAGCCGACATTAGCGCGGCCGGCAGCAGCGTGTCCCTAGTGTCTAGCGCGACGAAAATCCAGGAACTGACGGCCGAGCTCTTGGCGTGCGCCGCGGAGCCGCACGGTGCCGCTGAAACGCCAACCACTTCGATGGCACCGCCGCCGCTAACGGCGGAGCAGTCGTCGCCGGACACGGATCACATGCTGCCCGTCACGTGAACGGTTGCCTTTGCGGCGCCCCGCCAGGGGAACCGCCCCGTGGGCGATTAGTGGTAGAAGGTGTCGCGGCTATCGACTTCGACCGTGTCGAGAAAAGCCGTGATCGGGTAACGCTGCATGCCCCCTTTGTGGACATAGTCCATGATCGCCTCGGCAACCTCGAGTGTGGTGATCATCTCGATCCGCACGCACGACCGATCGGGACTGCTGAACATGTCCTCGACCTGGCCGTGCTCGCCTTTGCCGAAGCAGTACATGCCGTTGTAACCCTTGGCGCCCAGCTCGACGAATTTCGAGAGGAGCTCCTTGAGGAGCATACTCTCGGCAATGACGACGACACGTTTGGTCTCGATTAACTTCGCCATGATCTGTCGTCTCCTACGGGTGCCCGAGTCGTGACCGGCTCTCTATACGTTCCACGTGTCTTACGTTGATCCGGTGAGTACATTCTCAGCGGTAATTAAGCACAGCAGCACAACCCGCAATTACGCGGGTGGTAATCCATCCCCCGCGCGTTTAGGTGGCAATAAGCGGAAAAGAGTCCATGACTTTTTTGGCGATCAGCATATAAACCGGAATTCCGATCGTTACGTTGTAAGAGAAAGTGCATCCCAACGAGGCC
This sequence comes from Pirellulales bacterium, assembly GCA_036490175.1. Lineage (NCBI taxonomy): Bacteria > Pseudomonadati > Planctomycetota > Planctomycetia > Pirellulales > Pirellulales bacterium. The sequence continues at coordinate 61,870 of DASXEJ010000019.1, forward strand.
GCCAGCGGCAGCGTGGGGCTGGCCTCGGGAATCGCCAAGCGTTGCACCGCGGGTACGGCAATGTATGACGCAGCACCACACAAGACTGCGAACAACGTGTACGTGCCAAGTTCGAAGGGCTGGCCCAGGAACATGCTGTAGCCGTGGGCAATGAAAATGCCAGCTGTCGCGAACACATTCGGCGCGATGATGGCAAAGAGGATGAACGGCCAGCCAGCGGTTTTGAGATCGATCAGCCGCTTGCAAGCCGTCATGCCCATTTCCAGCAAAAACAGGCACAGCGCGCCCTGAAACAGTTGGACGAAAAGCGCATCATCTTGAACCGTGACTTTCTCGCCTTGCAAACGGCTGATAAAACCGATGAGGATGCCGCCGAACAGCAAAAACAGCCCAGGGTTCAGAAACACCTCGTGCAGCAGCGACCAGTTGATGAACGAGGCGAAGCTGCCATTGGTCTTTTGGGATTTTGAGTGGCCCACGGCGGCATGCGCGGCGCTAGTGCCAGGCGACTCGTGTTTGTTGTCATTCTCTCCCTCGGCGGCAATGTCTGGCAACGGATGGAGACCATAACCCGCTTCGCCCGGCATGTTGCCGCGGGCATCCATTCCGGCGCGCCGCAGTCGCGAGACCAGAAACAGCGCGACCAGGCATCCAGGGATCTCCATGACGGCCAGCATGACCGGCATATACGCGGCGGCTCCGATCTTGGCTATCTCCAGCACGCCCTGGCAAGTGACAAACGTACCGGCCGAATCCGAACCGTAATATCCGGCCACCGTGGCCGCGTCGACCTGTCGCAGCTTGGTGAAATTTCGCAGGACGAGGTAGGCGACGACGCCAATGATAAAATTGGTGATGAATCCAATGAGCATGAATCCGCCGGCGTGTAGAAATTCGGATCCAGATAGTTCCGCCAGTTCCTCTCCCCCTTTCCATCCAATGGAAATGAGCAGGTACATTGTCAGGCCCTGGTAGAGGACGTGCGGAAACTCGAAGGGAACCTTCAAGATCGGCACGCTGAAGCCCATGTAGAAGAACAGCAACAACGGCTTGAAAAGGTTGTGCGTAAAGTTCTCCCAGAACTCTTCTAGCATCGGCGGCATGGCGAAACCTTAATGTGGGGCGGGCCAAGGCTGCTCGTAGATGGCGATCATTCTGGAATCTGCGAGCAGTACCCGAGACGGTAAACGGAGTGGACGATTTCTAATCTACAGCCACTGGCTGGGTTGCAGGGCTTAGAAATTCCCGTTCGGCGACGAAGCAGAAGGTGGTACGCGTAACGTGTGGTGCGCGAATGGGTTAGATTGTGACAAACACGGCAACTGTCGTCGACAAAGACAAGCTCAACAAAGGCAGGCGCTGACCGAGACGTGCGGAATGCGCTGCGCCTGTTTCAATCATATGGCAGCCGACTGCAAACTTTCCTGCGGACTGCGTGTGGGCCCGATAGGGATGCGCCGGCAAGAGACGGCAAGTCTTCGCGGCGCAGGCCCTCAGTGATCGCTGTCTGCCAAAGGTGTGTATTGGGCCATTCGTCCCAACCTGGGTACTGGCATATGGTTACAAATCTGTAAACTAGTCGAAATTGGCCGCGCATTTGTCGTGGAACCACTCGACACTACGTCCAGGGCCGGCTCTTTTGACAGGTAGGCGACCTCGGCGCGACAGTCACGATCGGCATGATCGATTCGCGCTGCCAAGGCCCACGATGTAAACTGTACGTACCGGCGCAAGGCCGCGCCGCCTGCACAAGACGAATCAAGAGCGCAGGGCGCCCGGCCAGCGATCAGTAAGTTTGAACGGTGCTCTTAATGGCGGAAACGACAGCCTTCCGGATGGGAATTTGCTGCGTAGAACGTAAGAGCGCGGCGATCGAGTATCGTGGTCACTCCAGGAGGATTGGACCTTGAACGTTCTAGTGGTGGAAGACGATCCCGTCATCGGCAAGGCACTGCGGCAGGGTTTTGTCGAAACCGGCAGTGAATGCGCCTGGGCCAAGGACGGACCTCGCGGCTTGGAAATGGCGAGCAGCCAGCAGTACGACGTCATCATCCTCGACTTGATGTTGCCGCGATTGCCGGGCCTCGAGGTGTTGAAGAAGTTGCGCGCGCAGGGGATCCAATCACCGGTGATCCTGCTTACCGCGCTGGGTTCGGTCGACGATCGCGTGGCAGGGCTGAATTCCGGGGCCGACGATTATCTGGTCAAGCCGTTCGCTTTCACGGAACTGATGGCGCGGATCGAGGCCGTCTGTCGCCGCACGACAACCCGACCTAAACCGGTGATTCAGGTGCGCGACATCACGCTGGACCTGACCACCCGGCGCGTCACGCGCGGCGGCGTCGAGGTCGACCTGACTCCCACCGAGTTCAGCCTGCTCGAATTGTTGATGCGATACGCTGGGCAAGTGGTCACGAGAAAAATGCTCTGCGAGCATCTGTGGCAGTCCGACTGGGAAGGCACCACGAACGTGATCGAGGTGCATATCAACCGGCTGCGCGGTAAGCTCGATCGCAAATTCGGTGAATCCATGATTCAGACCGTGCGAGGCCGCGGCTATGCGATTCCGGCGGCTTAAAGACGTCTTTCGCTCCCTGCGCTTTCGTCTGACGGTGTGGAACACGGCCGTCGTGCTGCTCACCGTGGTGGGGACGCTGATCGGCGTCCGTGAGGCGCTGCGCTTCGCCTTGCGCCATGAAATCGACCAGTTGCTGCAGCAGGACGCGTTGGAGGTCGAGTTGGCCGTTGCCGACCTCTACAAGAGTATGGACAGTCTCGAGGCCATCAAGGCCGAGATGAGCCGCAAGGCGGCCGCTCACGTGGAACGCGGCATGTTCGTCGAATTGCTCGACCGGCAGGACCGCGTACTGTGGTCGAGCCCGAACACCCCGTCGGAGCAGAAGTTCAAATCCGACCTGGTCGACGGCACCATGACCATCGCTGGCCAGCGCTATCGGGTGGTGCAAACCTATCTGCACAAGTCTGGCTTACCGGCCTTCACGGTCCGCGTAGGCTCGTCGTTGGCGAGTGCTGACGAGGATATTGCCAAGGTCACGCAGGTCATGGGCATCGTCAGCGTGCTGATCGTGCTGTTGGCGCCGCTGGGGGGCTTTTGGCTCTCAGGCCGCGCCACGCACCCGCTCGCCCAGATCATTCACACGGCCGATCGACTACGGCCGCGACGGATGGAAGAACGACTGCCGATCCGCGGCACCGGTGACGAGCTGGATCAGCTGTCGGCCACGATCAATCGCTTTCTCGATTTGATCGCCGATTACCTGGATCGCAATCGCGAGTTTGTGGCGAACGCCGCGCACGAACTGCGCTCGCCGCTGGCTGCCATTCAGAGCTCGGTGGAAGTGACCTTGAACAGCGATCGCTCGATCGACGAATACAAGGATCGGCTGGCCGACATCGTCGACGAGTGCAGCAGCCTGGGCTCGCTGGTCAACCAGCTATTGCTATTGGCCGAGAGCGACGCCGACACCATGCAAATCGACAGCAAGGCGGTTTCGCTCGACGGGCTCACGAGGCACTCGGTCGACATGTTTCGCGGCGCCGCCGAGGAACGGGGCGTGGAGCTTACGATCGGCACCTACCAAACGCTCCCCGTGCGCGGTGACGCGCAGCGCCTGCAACAGGTGGTCAACAATCTGATCGATAATGCTGTCAAGTTCACCCCTTCGGGCGGAACGGTTACGGTCGATATGATTCACGATCGTGATCAGCAGAAGGCGATCCTCTCGGTGCGCGATTCGGGCATGGGAATTTCGCCGCCCGATCTGCCGCATGTTTTCGAGCGTTTTTACCGTGGCGATAAATCGCGCCAGCGTGAAATGCAGCCCGGCGGCACCGGCTTAGGCTTGGCCATCTGCCAATCGATCGTGCATGCGCATGGCGGCAAGATCGAAATCCAGAGCACGCCTGGTGTCGGCACCGTGGCGATTGTCCGGCTGCCGGCCACGCCCCAAGACGCCCGGACGGCACAAGCGGCTCCCTTCGCCGGCTCGTCCGCGTAGGGCGATCAGTGCGATACGGTTTCTGGTTTCCCCATGCTGTCCGGCACGTGCCTATTGCCGCCGATCGAGGTAACACTCGCGGCGTCTACACCGGGGAAGAGCTGGTGTTGACGACACCTTTAGAGCAATTCGTGGATCACTTCACCGCCGTCGATGGCCGGCACCGGTCGGCCCGAGTGGTTCAAGAAGCTGATCGACGGATCGATTCCTAGCACGTGATAGATGGTCGCATGCAGGTCGCCGGCCGTTAGCGGTCGGTCCTTGGGTGCTTCGCCGAGGCGATTCGTCGAGCCAACGATCTGACCGCCACGAATCCCACCGCCGCCCATCAGGCAGAACATCGCATTACCCCAATGGTCGCGGCCGGGCGTCCCCATGCTCAGCGGCGGACCGCCGTTACCCCCGTTATTCATGCGTGGCGTGCGGCTGAATTCGCCGCACAGCATGACCAGGGTGCTATCCAGCAGCCCGCGGTTGCTGAGGTCTTCCAACAGAGAAGATATGCCCATGTCGACGCGAGGCAGGCAACTATCCATGCCAGACTTGAGATTCCAGTGATGATCCCAGCCGCCTAGATGTACGGTGACGAACGTGCAGCCGGCCTCGACCAGCCGCCGGGCCAGCAACATGCTTTGACCCCAGCTATTGCGACCATATTGTTCGCGCAGCTTGGTATCTTCGCCGCTGATATCGAACGCCTTTCGCGCCGCGTCGCTGCACACTAATTGGTAGGCGTCTTGCTGGAAACGAGTCATCGACGCCAGCGCGCCTGAAGCGTCTATGTCGCGCCGTAAGCGATCGAAATCCTGGAACAATGTCTGGCGATTACCTAGCCGATCGATCGACAGTTGATCCGGCAGGTTCATGTTCCGCACCTGGAACTTTTCGCTGTTAGGGTCGCCATCGGTCTCGAACGGGTTGTGTTCGATGCCCAAGTAGTTTGCACCGAAGTAACCGGGGCGCAGTCCAATGCTGGCCGCATAGGGTACTGCGACGTAGGCCGGCATGCCTGGACGTCGCGGGCCGAGTGCTTTGGCGGCGATCGAACCGATAGATGGACACTTTCCCCGTTGATCCGCCCCCGACGCACCCCCTCGGCCGGTGAGCATGATGTGGCCGCCGGTGAAGTGATCGCCATTGTTGTGGTGCAGCGAACGGATGATCGAAAACTTGTCGGCCACCTTGGCTTGCAGCGGGAACAGTTCGGAAATCTCCATGCCCGGCACATTGGTCGGAATCGGCCACCACAGGCCACGGTACTCGGCCGGGGCTTCGGGCTTCAGATCGTACAGGTCCATGTGGCCGGGCCCGCCATCGAGCCATACCAGGATCACCGAGGTGTCCTTGCGAGGCGTTCCGCGCTGGGCCGACTCTTCCTTGGCTTTCAGGATGGCCGGCAAGCCCACGGCAGCCATACCGGCGGCGCCGATTTGCACAAAGCTGCGGCGACTCATGCCCTCGCAGTAGGTCGGCGTCTTTCCAGCGTCGAATTTGAACATCGCAGAGTTCCCTCGCGTTGGCGGCAGGATGGGTTGCGGGGTCGGGACTGTCGGCTTGTCCGGGTGCGGTCGTCGGCTCGGCAGTCGCTGGCAGGCGGGATTACGGCGGGTCAGCCGTACGCGCGCTTGTAGAGGCGGCAAACGGCCAAACCCATCAGCAGCGCTTGATACATCCGGATTGTAGAGGATCGTGGCAGACCGGGTCAATAAAAACCTGCCGCTCTTAGGCGGTATTCTGAAGCCGTCACTGCATACGGCCCTTGGTCGGTCGCCGTGAACCTCGGTCGGGCGTTATCCCTCTCGACCAGAGACTTTGCGCGCGATTGCAAGCTGGGAGTGTTACCGGACGGCGTTATGCTAGGACGCGCGGACCGACGGCCCGCCCGTGCAACCAGCCAGGATCTCGTTCGCCCACCAGGAAACCGCGGCCACCACAGGAGCGACCAAATGGACCGACAGTTGATTGAGCATTACATCCAGGGAGCGGACGTATTGCCGCAGGCGATTCGCGGACTCACCGTAGCAGAGCTCAATGCGTTTCCGGTGCCTGGCACCTGGAGCATTCAGCAGATCGTGATGCACATGATGGACAGCGACCTGATCGCCGCCGATCGAATGAAGCGGGTCATTGCCGAGGATCACCCGACGCTCATCGGCTACAACGAGACATTGTTCGCCAAGAACCTTCCCTACGCCGAGCTCGACGCCGCGGTAGCGTGCGACATCTTCGCCAAGAATCGCCGCATGACGGGCGAAATCCTCCGGCGGCAGCCCGACGCCGCCTTCGCCCGCACCGGCCTGCACAGTGAGACAGGCGAAATCACGCTCGCTTACCTGGTTAAAACCTACGCCGGCCATCTGGATCATCACATGCAGTTCGTGAAGAAGAAGCGCGAGGTCCTGGGGAAGCCGTGTGGGTAAGAATAGTGAGGCCCAAAGGGCTTACTGGCGTAGCTGTTGTCGGAGGGAACATGGCGCGCAAGGAAGGAATTTGGGTCAACATCCATTGCGAGTGGATGGGGAGCGGCAAGCATCCGCACGTTGATGAAATGGTCTTTCACGTGCCATCGACACTCGGTCGCGCCGAGCGTTACGTTAGGGAGCATCATGGAATGCCGTACTCTTGGTGAAAACTTCAGTGCTTCTATCCTGACGTCGCCAGGGATGATCCCAAAACGCGTATCTATACTCACCTGGGTAGACCTGCAAAGGATCCACCTTGGAAGTGGGCGATGCACCACTACGTCCAGTACGCCCGCAAAGAAGGGTGGTAAACCGGCTGGACCAGACTCCCCTCCCGCTTGTCCCGTAGCGCCATCGCGTCTTATCATGCCTGCATGCCCACTTCCCAGTATGAATTCGACGTCCTAGTGATCGGCGCGGGTCATGCCGGCACCGAGGCCGCTGCCGCTGCCGCGCGGCTGGGGGCGCGCACCGCACTGCTGACCACGAACTGTGACACGGTGGGCCAGATGAGCTGCAATCCGGCCATCGGCGGTGTAGCCAAGGGGCAGATCGTCCGCGAGGTCGACGCCTTGGGTGGGCTGATGGGCCAGGCGATCGATGCTACAGGCATCCAATTTCGCATGCTCAATCGCCGCAAGGGCCCGGCCATGCACAGCCCTCGCGCGCAGGCTGACAAAAAAGCATATCAACAAGAGATTAAGCGCCTGATCGAAGACCAGCCCGGGCTGGTTCTGCGGCAAGAGGTCGTCGAAGACCTGTTGGCTGAGCCAGTCGACGGGGGCTGGAGGATCAGCGGCGCGGCAGTGCGCGGGGGCGCCGTTTATCGGGCCCCGGCCGTGGTGCTGACCACCGGCACGTTCTTGCAAGCCTTGATGCACACGGGCGAGGCCAAAAGCCCCGGCGGCCGCGCAGGCGAAGGGACCACGGCCGGCATCAGCGGAGCGCTCGCGCGGATGGGATTTCAGCTCGCGCGCTTCAAAACGGGTACGCCGCCACGCCTGAATGGGCGCACGATCGATTACGACCGCACTGAGTTGCAGCCCGGCGACGATGATCCGCAGCCGTTCTCGTTTCTCACCGATGCGCTGCCTCAAGAACAGTTGCCGTGCTGGATCACCTATACGAATGAGCGGGTACACGATCTGATTCGCGCGAATCTCGAACGGGCCCCGATGTACACGGGCCAGATCCGTTCGAGCGGTCCACGCTATTGCCCGTCGATCGAGGACAAGGTCGTTCGCTTTGCGGACAAGTCGCAGCATCAGTTGTTTCTAGAACCCGAGGGACGCAACACACGCGAAGTGTACGTCAACGGCGTCTCGACCAGCCTGCCGCGCGACGTGCAGGACGAGATGTTCCGCTATATCCCGGGCTTGGAACGGGCCGAGATAATGCGCTATGGCTACGCCGTGGAGTATGACTATTGTCCGCCCGAGCAGTTGCAGCCTACGCTCGAGACAAAACAGGTGGCGGGCCTGTACTTCGCCGGGCAGATCAACGGCACGACCGGCTATGAAGAAGCCGCCGGCCAGGGATTGATCGCCGGAGCCAACGCCGCACTGGCCTTGTCGAGTGCCGCACCGCTGGTGCTGGGACGCGAGCAAGCTTATGTCGGCGTGCTGATCGACGACCTGGTCACTCGCGGCGTCGACGAACCATACCGCATGTTCACCAGCCGGGCCGAATATCGATTGCTGTTGCGACACGACAACGCCGACCGCCGGCTTACGCCGTTGGGACATCAGCTTGGGCTGGTCGAGCCGGCACGTTGGGAACGGTTCGCACAAAAACGTGACGAGGTCGAACGGGTCGCCGCGCTAATGGAAACGACGCACGGCGCACAGGAGCCGCTTTCCAAGGTCCTGCGGCGTACCGAAGGAAGCTGGTCAGACGTCATCCAGCGATTGCCCGAGCTGGCCACTGTGCCGGCCGATGTGGCTTATCAAGTGACATGCGATATCAAGTATTCGGGCTATTTGGCGCGCCAGGAGTTGGACATTCAGCGTGCACGGCGACTGGCAGAAAAACGCATTCCAGACAGCTTCAACTATTCAATCATC
>DASXEJ010000020.1 GCA_036490175.1 Pirellulales bacterium
CTTTGTTCAGGCCGAGAATCTCGCCCACCTCGGCCGCCCGACTGAGCACCAGGTAGGTACGATCGAAGAAGATGGCTTCTTTCGTGACGGGCACGATGAAACCGCGTTTGGTCGTCGATGGCGTCTCGATGTAATCCTCGCCAAATCCCAGACTGGGAAACGGCATGCCCGGCGCCACTTCATCGATTTCGTCCTTCACCCGCGAAACGCCGGGAATCTTCTCGCCGTCGAGCCGAGTGGGGATGGTCTCTACGAGCTTCGAGACGACGAACGCTTCCTGCGTGTAAGCGTCCATGATCTTCGAGTAGATCACCTGGCCAGTAATGTTCAGAAAGGCGGTCACGTCCACGCCATCGCCGGCCTCGAGCACGGAGACGCCCGACACGCTGCGCGGGTCCAGCGCCCGCACCCATTCACGCCCGTCGGCGACAAGCGTCTCGGCCAAATCGCGGAGGCTGAAATCGTCGGCCCGCAGATGGCGCTGGCGCAGCGCCTCGGCCAGGTGTACCACAGTGTTGCGCGGCCCTTCGAGTTCGTAGCGCCGTTTCAAGTCGCGATAATTGATGTTCACAGCGGGACTCCTCGCGTATTAGGCCGCCTCACCGTCTGAATCCAGTGCAGCGTGAGGCCGGCAAGTAAAATGAGCTGTTCGTCGATAACCTAGCGCGCGGTTCGGCGCCCTACGCCTTGACCTGCGGACCACCATGCGAAATCGTGCTGACAATCTCCACCATGACGCAGGTACCAGCCGGATTGAGTCGCTTGGCGCAACGACCGACGGCCAGGTTTTCGGCCCCGACGGCCGCCACCACCTGGTTTTGCAGCGCCGTGCCGCCAGAGTTCTCGTCGGCGCCGACCAGCGTGCCGACCTCGAAGGTGGCACTCGAACAGTCGTACGCGAACACCGCGGTCGTGGCCACGCGAATGGGATTGGTGTCGCCGCTGCGCGATTGCTGCATGGCAACTCCCGCGAAGTTGTTATGGAAAAGCTGCTGATTGCCCGCCTTGGTACCCTGGTCGGCCTGCGCCACCGCCGGCAGCACATGGTCAGTGCTCCAATAGAGCAGGTCGCCGATCTCGATTACGGTTCCCGACTGCACCGGCAGGATCACCGGCGACGTTTCCCCATATCTCCACCGCATCACGTCGGCCATTGCATATGTCTCCTGCTGAAATGTGAAATCGGAACAGATCGCCGGCCATTGAATCGTCGGCGCGTCAAGTGATCGACCGGGCGAAGGCCGCCGCGTCGATGACCGTAGGCCAGCCTGCCTCGACCAGTTGTTGATCGCGCGCCAGCGGTCGACCGTGCCAGGCCGTCGGACGATGCGATGCAAAGCCCGCCGCCGCAGATACTAATTGCACGCGTTCGTGTACGAGGCGTCGCATAGCCCCCTCGTCGGGTGCGGCCAACAGGGATTCGTAGAACGCCTGACTGACGATCTCCTTGGCCCAACCGGCGTCGCTATGCGGGCTGGGAAGGTGGGCTTCTTCAAGCAGGCGCAGTGCCAGCGTCCGTTTCTCCAGCACGGCGTCGGCCGCTCGTGCCTCGTCGACCTGCAACCGCAACAGGGCATTTTCGCGGCGCACCTCACCAACCAGGGCTTCGACGAGATCCGGCCGGCGGCGCTCGAGCTCTGCAGCCGTCATTTCTTCCCATAGCAGCTCGCCGGTCGTGCGCGGCTCGTTCCGTGCCAGTGCGTCTGCTCTTCCGGCGGCTTCGAACAATCCGCGCGTGGTGGCTGGATCGGCGACCAGATCGACGCTTTGGACCTTGGTGATGTTTTCGACCACCACTCGGTCGCCGCGCCGCGCGGTCTTGGCCAACACATTGTGGGAGAAGCCGACGTTTTCCGGCGCATGCTCCGCGTCCCAGGCCAACTGGCCAGCCAGGGCGTGTTGAGGATTGAAGTGTAAATCCGCGAATAGTCCTTCATTCGCCCGCACCGCTACGCCATGAATGGCGCCGATTCGATCCTGATAATCGCGGGGCGTGCCGGGCAATGCCTTGGGATGATTGACATTCACCTTGGCCCCTTCGTACAGCGGGACTGCGGCGGTCAACGCCTCGGGCAGATAGCTACGACCATTCTGCGACTCGAGCCCCAGGATTTTTACGCCACGAATGATGCCCGCCTCGCGATCGATGCGCAGAGCAAGCCCCCGCGAGCTGATGAATTCCTGCAACGATTCCGGCATGGAACACTCTCCTTGACGCGCTAGCACCAACAAAAAAGCCCATCTGCGAAACCCACTGTGGGTTTGCGATGGGCTCCTGGGGATACCTACCGAGGCAGGCTCTACGGATACCGGTCGATTGTCTGTTACCGTCGTTCGTTCGCGGCGGACGCTTTAGTAGGCGTCTCGTAACTGTTCACACCCTGGGGAGCAACGAAGGGATTGACTGAGTAGCGGGCGAAATGGGCGGCGAACTTTCTGGGTCCAACCCCGTGACACAAGCCCTAGGGTCCACGAAAATTGGCGTTATGAGCTATGACCTTGAGGT
>DASXEJ010000021.1 GCA_036490175.1 Pirellulales bacterium
TCCCTCTTCGACCAACGACCAAGACAGCAACGGGCTAGAGTTTCGGGATATAGTCCCGTTCCGGCGCATTCAAGAAGGACGACCTTGAAACGCTCCCCGCCCTGCACATACTAATCACCCACTACCGTATGCCGCCACGACCGCCGGCACCGTAGCCCTCGAACCAGGGGCTTTCCTGGCGAGGAGCGGTTATCGCATCACTACCGGTGGAGTCGAGCCAAGTCCCCCGGATGCCAAGAGTGTTGGGCTTTTTGCCCGGTGCCATGCCCACGCTGCGTGGGCATGCCTCTGTGTCACAACCTACTTTGCATGCCCACACTTCGTGTGGGCATGGCACCCGGCAAGTTAAAATCACAGTCGCGGCGGCGCGTTGCGGTAAGTGAACGCAACGATCTTCTCGGCCCAATAAAGCACCGCGCCTCCGACCAGCACCTGCGCCAGCATGGCGGCCAAGATTGATATGACCAGCCGGGAGGGACCTAGCGTTGACATCGATGCGGCGATGGTGCCAGAGGTGCCGATTGGATACAGAATGACGGCGAAACCCATCACGCGGATTATGGCTCCAAACAGATCGCGGCCGTCCATAATTCACCCCCAGTTTGATCGCGGTTGAGATTTGACTTTATGCCCTAATGATTGCCGGCTGCAGTGGTGATCGAAAACGCACGTTGCCCCTTTGCATGTCGTTCGCTATTTAGCCCGGTTCAGCCAAACCATGATTCCGTCGCTGTTGTCGACGTTTTCTCGCCCCTCCCACCCGCCGTTGGGCGTAGCGATGACTTCATGGGCTTGCAATCGCATCAGCACTACCGGCTGGCTTGGCTCCAACACGGCCTGGGTTTTATCGCCCGCAATTTCAGTGGTGCATGGCCTATAGAGCGAAGCTCCGTCCACCTTCTTGATCAACCAATTCGACTCGTTCACGGCATTGCCAATTGCCGTCCCGTCGACGCCAAAGCGAAAGTTCCATTTTCCATCCGAATCCTTACGTAACGTGACATTCGCCGGCACTTCGCGGCCACCATCCAGCGGACCGCAAGATCCTGCGTCGGGCACGCCCTGGCGCGGAATCCCTTCGGTCATGCAACCCAGCATCCATCGGCCCGATGGCAGCCACACTTTCCATTGCCAGGTGTTCTCTTCCAGATTCTGGAGTCGTAGCACGACGGCTTTGCTTGGATCGTCGATCTCTAAATAACCTGCCTCGGCCCGCAGCTTGGAATTGATACTCTCCAATTCGCGGTTGCGACTTTCGAGTTCCAGAGCCAAGCGCGTGGCGCGGAAATGCGCCACGGCGAGCCCAATGATCAACATCACCAGGAGGATCGTGCGAAGGCGGAACTGAAACCAGCGGTGGCCGGCAGGTAACGATTCTGGCATCGCCCCACTCTATCTGCTCAGCCACGGGATCGGAATCTACCGTGCAGTAATCGCAGAACGCGTTTACGCCCGCGACGACTTGCCGCGTCCCCTTAACGCGGTTCGGATCAAGTCAATCCCCTTGGGGCCCAGGCCGTGCAGCTTGGCGAGGTCCGCTTCGCGCACTTGGGCAAGTTGCTCGAGGGTTGTGTAGCCGGCCGACGCCAGCGCCCGCAGGGCCGGTCGTGACAACCCGGCAGGCAGCCCTTCCTTGATGGATGCGGTCATTTTGTCGGCCGCCGCGCGCAAGTTCTTGTCCCTGGTCAACGGACAGTTGGTACGCGTTTTTTTGTTCTGATTGCGAACCATATTACCGTGGGATGTGCAATGCACACTACCGAGTCAGTGCCGGTCAATCGATCGCTTCAGTTCCATCTAACCACTCCGTACGCGCGTGTGCAAACGGTATCCTGTTACGAGACTCGCATAAAAAGAGCCGCCTGCCGGCAGCTCTTTTTTCGTTTGCTAGAGGATCAAGAATCCCCGTGTACGATAATCTCGTGCGTAGTGCACGCGGTGCATCAAGGATCGTTGGGATTCAAAATGCGGAAGGCGATCGCCGCCACAACGCCTCCGGCCAGGTCGGCCGCCAGATACAGCCAGATGTTCGACCAGGCCGCCAGGTTCAGGATCGTCACCCCCACGGCCACCGCTGGATTGAACGCCCCGCCCGAAATATCTCCCACAGCAAAGGCGCCGGTCAGCACTGTAAATCCAATTGCCAATCCGTAAAACGAATTGCCGGCCGTATCCTTGCTCGTGGCCACGTTCAGCACCACATACACCAGTGCGAACGTAAACAGAAACTCGGCCAGGAATGCCGGGCCCACGACCAATGCCCCGGGGGTCTTGGCCGCGAGTTCGGCAGCTGCTTCGGGGCGCAAGAATTTCACCGCTGCTGCCGCTGCCGCCGCGCCCAAAATCTGCACGATCCAGTAGCCCACCAGTTCCGGTAGGGTCGTGCGGCCGCGTAGCATGGCCCCGAGCGTGACGGCCGGGTTGTAATGCCCGCCCGAGATGTGCCCGCCGGCAAAGATCATCACCATCAGGGCCGAGCCAATCGCCAGCGGCGGAATCACGCCCTTGTCGGCACCGGCCAAGACCGTGCAGCCGATCGTGAGGACCAGAAAAAACGTGCCGATGAATTCCGTAACCAGCTTGTTCATAATTCGGCTCCTGCGGTTCAATGGCTCCTGCATGCCCTGGCGCCGTCCGCCCGGCGGAGCATGAAGGTAATTAAGCGCATTTTAGGATCCCCAACCGATCGTAGCGCGAGCGCGACGGCAAGGGCAAGATAAGTTAGACGGGTGGCAGTCCGACGACCAGCGACGGGTCTGCGGCAAGTCTAGCCGAGTCACGCCGCTTGGCAAGAGTTACGCCCGCCGAATCTTCGCACCAAAACACCCGCAACCAAACGTCGCAAATCGTTCCGGTTACCATGCGCGCCTGGTGCCATGCCCACGCTCGCCGTGGGCATGTTGAGTTCGATCGCTCACCATCGATGTAGTTGGCCGCCTCCGCAGCGCTACACGCTAAAGCGAATGTTCAGAATGTCATCGTCCTTGACGACGTAGTCCTTCGGCTCCTGACGCACCAGGTTGTTGGCCTTCAACTCGCGCTCGCTCCCCAGACGGACCAGGTCGCCCACGGTCATGACTTCGGCACGAATAAAGCCGCGTGCCAGGTCGCTATGGATGTTGTCGGCCGCTTCCAGCGCCGTTCCACCCTTGCGCATCATCCACGTGCGAACCTCTTTCTCGCCAGCCGTGAAATAGAGCATCTGGCCCGATACTTCCAGGATCGTGCGCAACACCTGGTCGCGTTCCGAACCGGTCAGCCCCAGGTCGCGCTCGAACTCGGTACGTTCCTCGGGAGTCATGCGGGCCAGCTCCAGTTCCAGGCCCACGCGGACCGCGATCAACGGCCGGTCGCCCCCGACGGCGGCGGCCCGCGCGGCGGGATCCTCGTCGTCGGCGATGTTGAGCACGACCAGGGCAGGTTTTTCCGTCAACAGGCGAAAGCTGCGCGTCGCCTTGAGCTGATCCTCGGTCATGGCCGATTCGGCCAGCGGTTTGCCCGCTTCCATGGCCGCCAACACCTGCTCCAGCGCGGCCAGCTCGGCAATTTCTTGTTCGCGATTGGGACGCGGCTTCTTGACGCTGTCGCGCAGCCGGTCGACGCGCCCGGAAACGATCTCCATATCGGCCAGCAGCAAGTCTTCCTGGAACCGGTTCAAATCCTGCTGGGCCGACGCCGCCCGGTCGAACGCGGCGACCAGCATGATCACGCAACCGCAATCGCGCAATAAACCGAGTCGAGCGGGGTTGCCCTCGTGCGTCCTACTCAGGCCCGGCGTGTCTACCAGTTCCAGCGAAGCCTGAGTGATCTTCTTGGGCTGATAGATCTTGCAAAGATCGGCGATACGCGGCTCAGGCACCGGAGCCATGGCACTCTGCCCGGTGTGGCTTTTGGCCGCATCCGGCGCAATGCCTGTAAGCCATTCGAAGAGGGTGCTCTTGCCGGCCCCTTGATACCCGATCAAACCGATCTTCATCTACCGTCCTATAACCCAGGGTCCGTTTCTTGTTTCAATTTGGTATGCCCGTGCGGATCCGTTGCTCGCCGAGGGGAGCAGCGCTTTGACCACGGAGAAATCTCTATGGTCCACACGGTGGGACGGGCCAAGCGTGGCACGCACCACGACCCATTTTGGCAAACAGAAAGTCCCGTCCTAGTGCTGGCTGCCGTTGCCAGCCGCGAGTACCCCCGCCAAATCCGCCAGGGCCTGTTCTACCGTGGCGGCTTCCTGGCTGTCCAGGGTCCGGCGACCGAAGCGGACGCGGTAGAACAACTCGACCAGTTGCCGAGCGATGGGAGCTGCCCGCTTGGTTTGCGCCGACTCGGCGAGCTGCCCTCCCACGGCCAAAGCGAATTCTCGCTGCGTCTGGCTCGGGCCGCGCAGCATGTCGCGCTGGGCCAACAACAGCTCCAGGCGACGGTAGAATTCTACGTCGGCATTGTCCGCCGCAATCACCGCGGCGTCGCCGGACGTCCAACGCCAGATTCGGCGCATGATGAATCGGCCGGCATAGTAGACGCCCACAAAGAACAGCATGATCACGATCGTCGCCAGCGCTCCGCGCCAACTGAACCAGCCACCGTTGGTCAGCCCCCAATAGGCCGGACTCACGGCTTTGGCCAGCCTCGTGCCGAGCAGCGCCCAGAACTCGCGATGTGTCAGGGCCGTGGTTACAGACCTCAGAGTTGCCCAAAACGGTTCATAAATCCTCTCCGTCTGGCGGGAGTGGTTCAGTCCTAGCACGTAGGTTCGCCAACCCGTCCGCATGGACGCCGTGAACTGCCGCAGCGCTTCATAGACGTAACTGCTGGCGTTCATCGCCGGCGCAGCGGACACGGTGCCCGTGGGATCGATAATGACCCACCCGCCCTTGGAGCGGTCGAACCATTCCGGCAGCCGCTCGGGCAGGTATTCCGGCGCCAGATAGGCCTCGACCCAGGCATGGGCGTCCATGGCGCGCACCTGATAGTACCTTCCCGTCCAATCGCCTCCTTTGAAGCCGACCGCTAGACGCGAAGGAATGCCAACGGCGCGTAACATAACCGCCATCGCGCTGGCAAAGTACTCGCAATGCCCGACCCGATTCGAAGTCAGGAAATCTTCGACAGGGTCGAGCTGCGGGTCGCGCGAGATTTCTCCCAGTGAGTAGCGGAAATTCGTCGGATCGCGCAGGTAGTTGGCCAGGACGCGCGTCCGTTCCAAATGATTCTCGGCCGGGATGGCCCGCACGATTTGCGCGGCGAGCGCCTTGGAGCCGGCGAGTGGATCATAGCCGTTGCTCGGGCTTGGCAGCGTGAGCAAGCGCTCTTGTTCGTAGCTGTGCTCTTCGAGGAGGGATTGCGCTGGAACAATCGACGACTGCCGTTTATCCACGATGCCGGTTGTGATCAACTCGTAATCAATCGTGTTTCCCAGCCGACGCTCCCTGCGCTCCAGCTGCTCTCCGACGTCGGTCCAGAGGATTTTGTCTTGTCTGCTCGTCGAGAAGCTGGGAAAGATCGAAAACAACACATCGGTATCAAGCGGTAGGACGACAAACCGTTGCTTGATATAGGGGACCCCGGACGGGATTCGCTGTCTCTCTATCGCCTTACCGTGAAAAAGCTCTCGCTTCCATTTGCGATTCGCATAGGTCGTCAGCACCACTCCCCGAAACAACGGCTCGTCGACGAGTTCGCACGGTTCATTCGTCGCAGGATCCTCCAGGAAAACCTCCATGATCTCTTCGGGGCTTTCACTGATGGCGCCCATCTCGCCCAAATGGACTTCGTTCGTGAAGCCAACGATCCGCTGCGCCGATTCGTCGTCGATTTCCCGCCAGGCACCCCGTTCCGACCTGGGGATCACCACAAAAACCAGGCAAGCCATGCCGAGCGCGACGCCGCCGAGATTGGCGACCAGTCGCGCGAGCGACGGATTCAGCGCTTCGTCAGACTGCTGCGTGACGGCGTGCCCGGCAAAGTGTGCGTCCCGTGACGCCGGCGACGTGGCGCGAGATTCTCTTATTCCTCGGCCAGCGTCCGCGCCGTACGCACTGATTTGTTCGCGATATAGATAGAAAACCGTCAGCACGCCAATCGCCAGGAACGCATATCCGACCAGCAAAAAGCCGAACATCAGGCTTTCGTTGAGCGCCGTGGCAACAGCCGCTTCCATCAGGCTGAGGGTAATCAGCAACCAGTACGTGCCGATTCCTTTTCGCTTAAGTTGCAACACGAACTGGCTATAAACGGCAAAATTCAACAGGGCCAGCAACCCCGCGTCGGTCGCATCCTGCTGCCACTGGAAGAGGGCCAATAGCGCGGCTCCCACGCCGGCCGCGTCGGCAGCCCTCTGGTTAAGGACGATCCAACCCTTTGCGTCGGTGATATATACGGTGGCGAAGGCCACGATGACCGCCGCCACCGGCAGGGCGACTCGCTGTTCGCCCATACCCAACAGCGCGGTCGAGAATGCCACCAGGCAAGCCACCGCAATTTGCAGCATACGATCCAATTGCATGTCACTCTCCGCCGCGGTCTATCCGGTACCGAATGTCCGGTCAAAACCGGCATGTCAGCCCCGGCGTGCCTCGCCCATCACCGACCAAACGGGCGATCGTTGCCGCGCGTCACGTTTCATTTTTATAGCGGTACAAAGTAATCAGCCAAATCTGACCGGCCGACGTCGATTGCCTGCAAGCGCCCCAGCCACGCGCGCTGCCGCGTGTTGCGCCACAACGTTGCGAAGCGCTCGGTATCGCTAAGATCCACCGAGCGAGTCGAGATTACGATCGCGTTCGTGCCCGGCCGTGCTACGTCTAAAATCTTGGACAGAGCGTTGGGCAAGGCGTCCGTGCTGGTGGCTTCGGCCACCGCCAACGATTCCATCACTTCGCGAGTCAGAGCCAGCGATGCGGGCCCGCTATCGAATCGTGGCGTCCGCGCCGCGACCGAGATCCACAACGTCCGCCCTCCCCGACGACAAACGTCCGACACGATCGAGGCAGCGAAACTCACGGCCAACTCGACCTGGGCAGAATGGAATGCGCTCGGACGGTCGGGTTGCCATAGCTCGACCACCAGAGCCAAATCCTGATTGCGCTGCTGCTCGAATTGCCGCACGACGGGCGCCTGCCGTCGGGCACTGGTGCGCCAGTGGATCCAGCGCCGGCTGTCTCCCTGTCGCCAGTCGCGCAAACCATAGAAGTCTCCTTCCAGCAAACCCTGGCGGCGTTCCACGTTGCTGGTGCCCAAATCGGAAGATTGCTGCAATCGCTGCCAACGACGCGTCAGCCGACCCAGTCGCGGCAAGACCAACATTGTCTGTGGCTGCTCGATCGTGACCGAGCCGCGCATCAGGCCAAACGGAAACTGCGTGGAAATCCGCAGCGGTCCAAATCGATAGCGGCCGCGCCGCATCAATCGGCCCCGATACGATTGCGTCCTGGCTCCTCGCGCCGGAACATAGGCAAACAGCGCTTGCGCCAAGATCGGCTCTTCGGTCGCCCCGTCATCTTGTCGGCAGATGCGATCGTCGACGCGCGCGGCCCACGAGGCCAGACGCCGCCGCGGATTGGCCAACTCCAATTCCACCATCAACACGTCACCAGATGCCACGCTGCGAGGAAGCCGCCGCTGCAAAGTAAGACGCCGCAGATTCTGCCGCACGAGCCACCAATTCAATAGTGGCAGGCTGGCCAGCAGGGCAAACAGCACCAGCAGCAGATTGATTTGCCGCACCAACGCACCGGCCAGCAAAAAGCTCAGCGTGGCGACGTAGCACAGACCTTCCAGCGTGATCTTCGGCAGACCGAGGCTTCGCATGATTCGCTAGCGATCCAAGGGGTCGCTCTCCGGGTCGCGCCGCGGTCAGCGGGGAACGGGCAAGTCGTCGACGAAGCGCTGGATGATCCCTTCCACGGCGCTGCGCTGATTGCCGTGCAAATATCCTTTGGTGATCACACGATGCGCGAGCACCGGCACCGCCAGCCGCTTGATATCGTCGGGCACGACATAATCGCGCCCCTCGATCAGCGCCAGCGCTTGGCTGGCGCGGTACAGGCACAGCGCGCCGCGGGTGCTGGCTCCCACGTGCAGGTCATCGCTCTCGCGCGTGGCCTCGATCAAATCCAGCAGATAATTATGGATCGCCTCGTCCACGGATACTTGCCGCACCGCGTCCTGCAGCGCGATCACCTGCTGGCAATCGAGCACAGGCGCCAGATGATCGACAGGCTCCCCCTGCCGATGACTGGTCAGCACTTGCAATTCCTCGTCTCGATCGGGATAGCCGATGTTGGATTGCAACAGGAACCGGTCGAGTTGACTTTCCGGCAAGGGATAAGTTCCCTCGAACTCAAAAGGGTTCTGCGTGGCGATAACCATGAAAGGACGCGGCAGCTTGTACGTGTGGCCGTCGACCGATACCTGCCCGTCGCTCATGGCCTCGAGCAGCGCGCTTTGCGTGCGCGGCGTGGTGCGATTGATCTCGTCGGCCAGCACGATGTTGGCGAAGATCGGCCCCTGGCTGAAAAAGAACTCGCTATTCTTCGAGTCGAATACACTCGAACCGACGATGTCGCCCGGCAACAAGTCGGGCGTGAATTGAATGCGGCAGAACTTGGCGTTGATGCTCTTGGCCAGCGCCTTGCCAACCAAGGTCTTGCCAACCCCGGGCACGTCCTCTAGCAATACGTGCTCGCCCGACAAAAGCGCGGCGACGCACAGGCGGACGACGCGTGGCTTCCCCAGGACCACCTTGGAAATATTCGCTTCCAACTCGCCAACAAGGCTGTGCAACTCGGGCGTCATATTCGACAGTCCACGCGGAGGAATTCGGTTGGTCGGCGACCCTGCCACAATCGGTCCAGCACCGACCTACTTCGTCCTGGGATTTGCACACCGGGGACCGCCACGTCCAGGTTGCCTACCAGAAGCGGAATACATGTATGTTAGCTGCGCCAAATACCCACGGTCCACCCCCTCGGGCGGCGCTGGATATGGTGGCAGTCCCCAGGAATCGCCGCGTGCGACCGCATTGCCATCCTATTATTAGGGCACCGCATTATTAGGGTATCGTGCAATTCGGCAAAATCTTTCGCAGTGCTGGCAGATCATCGAGCTGAAAATCGTAATTGACTCAGCCGCCGAGTTGCCGGATCACGGCCGACGCCTGTTGTTGCCGTCGGGCGCTGTGTACCCACCAGCCAAGCCAAATCGCAAAAATCGTCCGCGCAATAAACAGCGTTCGTAAGGTTGACGCAAACCAACCGCGCCGCGGACGAGATGCTGCCTCCATGCCTCACATTCTAACGTTTCGGAAACGCGCCGCGCACGGCGTTTGCGCGCCGATACATCTACTGCACATAGACATGGATAATGTCGGTCGACAGTGCCCACCTGGCGGCCGATTGACTCTCCCTGCCGCGCCCCCTAGACTCAGCGAATTCCGAGGCGAAATGCGGTCGCCCACCGTCGGCCGACAGGCGTTCTGCCCGACCCTCACACCTGAGCCGCATCTCTTCGCCAGACAACCACTATAGCCCTTTCGATTTGTCACTATGGCTACCACGACAACGAGCATCGAACAGCTCTCGATCAACACCATCCGGACCTTGGCAATGGACGCCGTGCAGGCGGCCAACTCCGGACATCCCGGCACCCCGATGGCGCTTGCGCCCGTAGCGTACTCGCTATGGAACAACGTGCTACGGTATGACCCCGATCAGCCACTGTGGCCGGGCCGCGATCGATTCGTGCTTTCCTGCGGTCACGCTTCCATGCTGCTGTATGCCACGCTTCACTTGGCTGGCGTCAAACGACTGGACGCCCACGGTCGTCCGACCGACCAACTGGCAGTACCGCTCGATCAAATCAAGCAATTCCGCCAGTTGCACAGCCTTTGCCCCGGTCATCCCGAACATGGCATGACCTCGGGGGTCGAAACGACCACCGGACCGTTAGGGCAAGGAATTGGCAACAGCGTCGGCATGGCGGTGGCCCAACGTTGGCTGGCCAGCCACTTCAACCGGCCGGGCTTCGACCTGTTCGACTACCGCATCTATGCCCTGTGCAGCGACGGCGACATGATGGAAGGAATCAGCGGCGAGGCCGCGTCGCTAGCTGGCCATCTCAAGCTGGCGAACCTGTGCTGGATCTACGACGACAATCACATCACGATCGAAGGCAACACGTCGCTGGCCTTCAGCGAGGACGTCGGCCGGCGCTTCGAGGGTTACGGCTGGCACGTGATCCACGTGGGCGATGCCAACGACCTCGACGCTCTGAACGCCGCTTATGAAGAGGTCGAGCGCGCGACCGAAGCGCCGACTTTGATCATCGTTCGCAGCCACATTGGATACGGATCGCCGCACAAGCAAGACAGTCATTCGGCGCACGGCAGCCCGCTCGGGGACGACGAGATTCGGCTGACGAAAGGAGCCTACGGTTGGCCGGCCGACGCCAAGTTCCTGGTGCCGGACGAAGTCCGCGCCCAGTTCGCAGACCATGTCGGCAAACGCGGCAAAGAACTGTTCGCCAAGTGGCAGGCCAGCTTCACACAGTACGAAAAGAAACACCCCGAACTGGCCGCCCAGTGGCGGCAGATGGAAGCCCGCGCGTTGCCCGAGGGCTGGGAACAGGCCGTCCCCACGTATCCGGCCGACCCCAAGGGTATGGCCACCCGCATTTCGTCAGGCAAGACGCTCAACGCGCTGGCCGCCCGGATCCCTTGGCTGATCGGTGGCGCCGCAGATCTCGCGCCGTCGACGATGACGATGTTGGAGTTCGATGGCGCCGGCGTGTTTTCCGCTATCGAAGCAGGGCGGAACATGCACTTTGGTATTCGCGAGCATGGCATGGCGTCGGCCGCCAATGGAATCGCCTTGTCGTTTATCCGTCCGTATGTCTCGACGTTCCTGGTGTTCAGTGACTATCTCCGCCCCACGCTGCGGCTGGCGGCAATCATGGAACTGCCGGTGATTCACGTTTATACGCACGATTCGATCGGCGTCGGCGAGGATGGCCCCACACACCAGCCGGTCGAGCATTACGCCGCGCTGCGTGCGATTCCGCGGTTGTTGTTCTTCCGGCCTGGCGATGCCAACGAGGTGGCGGAAACCTACCGCGTGGTGCTCAAGCTGACGAACCGCCCGGCGGCGCTCAGCCTGACGCGGCAAAACCTGCCCACGCTCGATCGCAGCAAATACGCGGCGGCAACCGGCGTGGCAAAGGGCGGATACGTGTTGGCCGATGCAACCGACGGCAAGCCGGATATCATACTGATGGCCACGGGCAGCGAGTTGCACGTGGCCGTGCAAGCTCACGAAAAGCTGACGGCTGCCGGAGTGAAGTCGCGTGTCGTCAGCCTCCCCTGCACCGAGCTGTTCGACGAGCAGCCGCAGGAATATCGGGACAGCGTGTTGCCTCCGACCGTGACGGCCCGCGTGGCGGTCGAGTCCGGAGTGCAACAAGGATGGGAGCGGTATATAGGCCTGCGCGGCCGATTCGTCGGCATGACCGGCTACGGCGCCAGTGCCCCCGCCGGCCTGCTATTCAAAGAGTTCGGCATCACCGCCGAGCATGTCTTGGCAGAGGCTCAAACGCTGCTAAAGAAATAAGTAGGTAGCGCAGAATTCGTAGGCACTGCAATAAGTAAGCAGTGAGCACCGCTGCGGATCATTGATCCGATTCAACATCGTGCAGCGCACGCTACGTCGACATTTCGTCCAGCGGCGGGCGCCACACCGGCAGGCGGGGAAACAGCGCGCGGGCCGTTTCGGCGGCCAACTGTGTCGAGGCGCGCAGTCGGCCTTCGGCCAGCGCTTCGTCGATATCGAGATGTCCCAACAGCAAGCGCGTGAAATGCGCGCCGCCGCAGGACAGGTAGCTACGTCCGATCTTATGGCGACCGAACTTTACGCTCCGCCGCGAGACGACCAGCCGGTACTTCTCGCCATCGACCAGGATGCCCAGCTCGCAAGGCCGTGTCAGCCCTGCCGCTTCGGCCCGCTTGTGCAACTCGGGACAGAGCATCTTGAGGAATCCGGGCGGATTCATGAGCTTGGCCATGAAGACCTCGCCTTGGTTGGATTCCGTCGTTTGCAGCGTGCCGCCCGCCCGGCAAAAAATCTCTAGCAGCGGATCGTCCGGCGGAGCGTGCATGGTGACCATGTGGTAGTCACGTTCGATCGCTTCGCTGCACGCGCGGGCCAACAGCTCGCGGGCCACGTGTCGATGCGTACTGGCGGTGGCCAGTTCCAACACGCGATCTTCGCCCGTGATGAGATAGCCGACGAGCTTGTTCGGGTCGTCCTGCAATTCAAAGTTGTCCGGCCCATCGACGGCGACATAGATACGCTCGAATCCCTTGCGACTGACCAGCCATCGCCAATAGGCCTCGGTCCGCTCGAAGTGCCCGGCGCGGCCGGCCGTCATCTCGCCATACAGCCGCATCAGGGCGGGCAGCTCGACTTGGCGCCACGGCCGAATGCCAACCGAGGCCTCGCCCGGCACAAATCCGCGCGCCGACAATTGCGCCAGCAGATCGCGGCTGCCGGCCTGCGCCTGGCTGTGCCGTCCGCAGAGCGCCCAGCCAAAACGGCGAAAGAAGTGCGGCACCTTGGTCTTCAAGATGCCCAGCACGACGCCATCGCGGCGCATGGTTTCGTCGGCAGCCCGCGCCAATAGCGAAGCGCATCCCAGCTGACGAAACTCGGGCAATGTCCCCATCCACGACAGCACGTCCGTAGGAAAGCTGAGCCCGGCGAAGTGCATGACGCGCTTGGTCAACAACAGGTGCGAGACGGTTTGGTCTCCCCGTTTGACGAGCAGGCGATCGCGCGGTTCGTAGAACGGATCATCCAGCGAGCCGTAGAATGCGTCGCGCGTTGGCCCTTGAAAGACCTCGGTCAGCAGGTGGTGCACCACCGGATGATCACCGGCGCAGCCTACAAAAATTTTGCCTGCCGCATCCCGGGGCCGCGCGTTGTCGCGCGTCCGCAAGCTGGTCGCGCGAAAAGATTCGCGACGATTCGACGTGGGGGGCGCTGTGGTAACCGCGGCAGCGCGTGCATTGGACAGGTCCACTCGGCCCACTGCGGTCGAGGGCAGAATTGCAGGCAAAAGCGGCCTTTTCTGGCCTACTTTGGATGCCTTTTCCGAGTCCGTTCGGCGGCCCTTGGGCCGCGCGCCCGCGAAAGCTGAAGTCGCTGCGCACATCGGCGTGAATCCTTTCCGCTCGGTACTCCTCGATCCGTCTTGACAATAGCTTAGGGACTCGTCCTACGAAAAGCTAGTAAAAAAGACAGAATACTGCCCATTCATCCTGGCTAGAAAAAACACACGCGTGTCAGGATCCAACGACACCAACACCACTGAAGTACGCGACATCGACGCCACGCCCAACGCGCCGCGGCTAGTGATCCCGCGCCAACAATTTTCGCCCAGCCAGCAGAATTCACGCAAAATCGCTGCACGTGCGTTGCAAACCCTTGCGACGCATGCCCCGAGCGAAGACTTGTTCCGGTCTCTGTGCGTAGCATAACAGCAGGCATGATTCGTTCGCCGTGCAACGCGCACAATCACCGCGCGACTGTCGCTCGCGGCGGCAAATTTTCTCTTGGCAACTTTCGGCGACGAACCCTTGATGAGCCGCACACGTTCCCTCGGACGTCTGGCGAGCCGCCTGGGCGGCGCAGTCTAAAGGCGACGCCTAGGCCAGGCACCGCACCAGCGACAATCCAGTCCAGGATCGACTCGCGAGCCGCTGCAGTGCTCGTAACTCGATCTCGACGACCTACCAGAGGCAGCAGGTGATAGAAAAAGCGACCTGAGGGCCGTCATATCTTGCCCAGTCGCACGACTTGACGGGGAATTCGATTTCCCCATTTTTTCTGGCGGTACCAACGGGCGGCCTCAGGTCGAAGACTATTTATGTGGAGGACTTGTGCGTCAATTTAATAGTCGGCAGGTAGCCTTTAACCTGGGTGGCGGATGGGTTCCTTCGTGCAACGGTGCGTCGGACCTGTCTTGCTGTGCACGCTGGTCGTTTTCCATATCAACAGCGTCGAACGGGTCGTTGCGCAGTCGTCCGATCAGGCGGCGCAGAACGGCGACATCAATCTGCAACCCGGCAACGGCGCGAACTTTGTCGGCGCACCGGTGACGGGTGCCCCGGCATCGGGCTCATCGGCCACGGCGCTAACGTCGATCAGCGGTAACCCGGCGGCCGTGAACATCATCACGGGCAACGGCAACCTGGGAAAAATCCTGGGGGTAAACCGCAACGGCTGGCGCCTGGGCGGAGCCACGATCAACGATGCCAACGGCATCCTCTCGGGAGGATTGGGCCCTGGATTGTGGGCCGGTCAGAACTTGACGCTGGCCGACGTTTCGTTCGATGCGGACGAAGCCGGCTGCGCGGACGGCGCGATGTTTGGCTCGGAGTTCCTCTTCTACAACGGCTATGGCGCTGGTCCCACCGTCAACGGCGTCGAGCAAAGCCAAGGCTCGCCCAACGCATTAGCGGGCACGGTGCTGGGCTTCAATTCTCTCGACAGCAAACCGCCGGTCAATCGTGTGGAGCTTTATCAGCTGTGGTACCGGCAAGTGCTGTTCGACGAGAAGATGGTCGTGCGCGTCGGCAAATCGGTGCCGACCTACGACTTTGGCAACGTCACGCGCCCCGTGCGGATGGCCGAAGCCACGTCGAACATACCGGCCAGCTCGGGCGCGATCATGACGCCGCTGTACGTCAACCCGACCATGCTGGGCGTGATACCGGGCTACTACAATTCCGCCACGGGTATCGTGATCTCATTGCTTCCCACGGAAAACGTGTATTTGCAATACGGCTTCTACGACGGCAATGGGGCCACCGGCAGCAACACGGGCGATAAGGGACCGCAATTCACCGGGCATTATTTTCACATCGGCGAAGTGGGGACGCACTGGATCATTGGCCAGGACAAGAAGCCGGGCAAATTCGGCATTGGCTATTGGGGGCAAACCGGACCGCTTGTCACCTTTAGCAACACGATCGAGAACGGCGCGCAGGGCGTGTACCTGTTCGGCTCGCAGCGGCTTTATTGGGAGGAGCCCGGCGTGAGCCATAATGGGCTGGGAGCCTTCTACCAATTCGGCTCTACCAATAACGACATCACCTTTACGCAACGCTACGTCGGCGGAGGCGTGACGTATTACGGATTGCTGCCGGGCCGCGACAACGATTCGGCGGGCTTCGCGATGGGTTGGGGCCGCATGACCAACGACCCCAATGCCGGCAAAGCCTACTTCACGGGTTATGGCCCCGGCCCACAACCGCTCGGTGATCACGAGTGGATCTACACCTGGTATTACCAGATCCAGGTGCGCGATGGGCTATTCCTGCAACCGAACCTTACATACATCCCCGACCCGGCGCGCGTGCCGGGAACACCGGCGGCATTTCCGCTGACGATCCAGGCCGTGATGCTGTTCTAGGATCCCGGTGCGCATCGGGTAGAGTGGTTTCAATAAAGTGGCCATGCCGGCAAACGCTTTCGCGCTTGGCCGGCATGGCCTTTTTCTTCGTGCGTAGACGGACTACGCCTGCCTGCGCCTCGACGATCGACTAGTAGTCGACCTTGTCCTGACGGACGGCGTATTCCTTCCAGACTTCGACGGCTTCCGGACGCAGGATGGTCTGCTCCGAAATCGCACGGTCTTCAACCGGCTTGGCGAACTGCTCGTAGATAAAGGCGTCGTCGAAGTTGCCGTACTTCTTCGAGTCACCCACCGTTGCACCGTAGACAATGCCGTCCAGACCGGCCCAGTAGGCGGTCGCCAGGCACATCGGACACGGTTCGGACGAGGTGTACAGGATGCAGCCGTCCAGCTTGGGCGTCTTCAGCAGGGCGCACGCCTGACGAATCGCGTCCATCTCGCCGTGCCAGGTCGGGTCGTTCTGCGCAACGACGTGGTTCATGCCGTCGGACAAAACGTCGCCGTTCCTGTTGACGATCACCGCGCCAAAGGCACCGCCGACCTTGTATTCAACGCCCGCCTTGCGCGAGTTGGCAATCGCGCGACGCATAAACTCTTCGTGCTTGTCGGTCGGGAAACGGCCCAGAATCTCGGCCGAAGTGATTCTCGGCTTGTCGCTGGGTACGGCACCGGTGGTACCCATATCCTTGGGGACCGGAATGAAAGCCATAGCGGTCTTCGGGCTCGAAGCCTGCAAGAACCACATCACGGCCACGACCAAACAGCCGCTCACGATCAAACCCAAGATAATCCGCCCCGCACGCGCCTTGGAACACATTTGCGAACAGTTCATAACGCGACTCCAATTGACCAGTAGATCGGTGAAAACCAGAACGTTCCACAACGTGGACCGAGGTGAGGGATGGTTCTCGTGCTCCACGCGCCAAGGGTAGGTCACCTGCTTGGCACGGCAACTGAACGAGCAGCCGCGGCGGGCCATCGAGCGGAATGCAAAAACGCCCACTGCTGCTGACGCCGATCGGGCCCGTTGTAGCGATCGCCCGTAGCGAATACGCATCACCGTGGCGATAAGGCGGCGCCGCGAACCGGCTTGAAAACGGGCTGCCGGTCCAGTCTGCGTTGGAAAATAATGACCTCGGGTGACACGGGCACCCGCGCTTCGCGGATGTGCTGAATCCCTGCGGATCGGCTTCTAATCCGACCCAGTCACGCGCCCCAGATTGGCGGCGCATGGCGCGGCCATTAGTGTTTGTCGAAAGGCATGCCCACGTGGCGTGGGCATGGCACCCGATGGGTTGCCTGCAGCGCGGACGTGACAGAAGGATCGGTTCGGAGGTGGCGCTGGGAAGCAGCTTCCCGAGAGCCGATGCCGGTGGCCCGCTAGCTACTACCTACCGACGACCGCGCGCTTGTCAGATGTAGTACATGTTTTCCGCCTGGTGGCGGGCACGATCGACCAATTCGTCGAAGGTGATCTTTTCGAGCATCTTCTTCTGCACTGCGGCGACTTCGCGCCAGGCGGATTCCAAAACCTTGGCCACGACCGAGCCGGGGGCGGCGCTCGTGGTCACTTGCTCGTCGGGACCTTCAGTGACGTTCATCACCTCGGCCAGCGTGATCTCCTCGGGCGTCTTGGCCAACTGATAGCCGCCGGCGGCGCCGCGCGTGCTCACCACTAAACCTGCCCCCTTCAACTGCAGCAGAATTTGCACGAGGAACCGTGAGGGAATGCCGTGCTCTTCGGCGATTTTGCGTATACGCACCGGCTCGCCGATTGGGTAACTCGCCGAGAGTTCGAGCATCGCAATGCAAGCGTATTCGGTCTTGGCGGAGACTTTCACAGGCGTGGTATTTCGTCGTGGAAGTTGTCAGTCGGCGGTATGCAGTCCGCACTCGACTTTGGCCGTTCCGCTCCAGCGGCCCGCGCGTTCGTCCTCGCCAAACATCACCGCTCTGGTGCAAGGCCAGCAACCGATGCTGGTGTAGCCTTGATCGTGCAGCGAATTGTAAGGAATGTCCTGGCTGGCAATCAGCTTCCAGACATCCTTCTTGGTCCAGTTGGCCAACGGGCTGATTTTGACCAAGCCAAACTTCTTGTCCCAACCCACGATCGGCGCTCGCGCCCGATCGGCACTCTGGTCGCGACGAATGCCGCTCATCCAGGCCCGCATACCGATCGCTGCCTGGCGGAGAACGGTTACCTTACGGTCAAAGCAGCATTTGTCAGGATGATTCGTATAGACCGGCCCATCATGCTGGGCTTCATACTCGGCGACGGTTGTCGGGGCGCTCTTGTACTCGACCGCGATTCCATAGCGGGTCAAAATCCGCTCACGCAAGGCGAGAGTCTCGGGAAACTGGTAGCCCGTCTCCAGGTTGAACACCGGCGTCCGTGGCTCGACCTCGGCCAGATAGTGAATAATGACGCAGCCCTCGGGACCGAAGGCCGTGGCCATCGTTAGCTTCGGAAAATAATGCTGCACGGCCCAGGCGATGATCTCGCGCGGGCTGGCCCCTTCCAGGGCCTCACTATGCTCGCGCAACTGGTCCAGCATCTCCTCCGACGGGAGCGTCGGATTCGCGATAGCGGCCGGGGTTTCAGGCACTGCCCGCAGGGATTTCCCGTTCGCCAAGCCCGTGTTTGCTGCGGTCGTATCCAAAGTTTTCATGTCCGCAGGGCTAATCACGGGTGCATGCTCCGGCAAACCCCAGCCAGGGGAGGGGTTAGTTAAGATTTCAATCATATGAATGTTGCCTAACTAAGTCAACTATGCGGTCCTGTCTTGATCATCGTCGGCTTCGTCCGCGGAACTTCAGCCGATATGCGCCGGTTGTAGCGGTCATTGGGGCCACCCGCCGGACGCCGCCGGGAACCGCAAGTCCTTGGCCTTCCGTTGCTTGACTAGCCTTTCGCAACCCGTCACGATCGCTGCTTGGCCGCCGTGGCGGCTTGCCGCGGACGCATCCCGACCAGGGATCGCCTTTCCAAACCGGACCGGTGGCCTGCGCCACCTTGATTGCATCGCAGGGACACAGTGCCATGCCAACAGAAGAAGTCTATTTAGCAGTCGATCTGGGAGCCTCGGGGGGGCGCGTGCTGGCGGGCTTGTTGGATGGCCGGCGCTTGCGGCTGGAAGAGGTGCACCGCTTCGACAATGGCGGCATCCCCGCCGCCGGAGGTCTGTACTGGGATTTGCTCGGGCTTTGGAGCCAGATCGTCGTCGGCCTCCGCGCCGCCGCGGCACGGTTTCCGGGGCGAGTGAAAAGCGTCGGCGTTGATACTTGGGGGATCGACTTCGCCTTCTTGGGGCGCGGCGACGTGCTGCTCGAAAATCCACATTCGTATCGCGATCCACGATGCGAGGGGATGATGGAGCGGGCCCTCGAGCGAGTTCCCCGCGCCGAGATCTTTTCCAAGACCGGCGCCCAGTTCCTCAATATCAATACTCTCTATCAACTGCTCGCACTCAGCGAACAGAACTCGCCCCTATTGGAAATGGCCGAGTCGTTTTTGATGATGCCCGACCTGTTTCATTGGCTGATGACCGGCGTCAAGGCAAACGAATACACCGATGCCAGCACCACCCAGTTCTTTAATCCGACCAAAGGCCGCTGGGCCACCGGCTTGCTCGGGCAACTGGGGATTCCGTCGCATTTTCTGGGCGAGATCGTTCAGCCGGGCACGAACTTGGGCCCGCTCACGCGTCAGGTTGCCGCCGAAACCGGACTCACTGGTGTGTCCGTCGTCCTGCCGGGGACGCACGACACGGCCAGCGCCGTGATGGCGGTGCCGGCCCGCGGAGAAGTAAGCGAACGGCCCGATTGGTGCTACATCAGCTCGGGCACGTGGTCATTAATGGGCGCCGAGCTGCCCGCCCCCGTGGTGACGGACAAATGTCTCGAACTTACCTTCACCAACGAAGGGGGCGTGGGGGGGCGCACGCGGCTGCTAAAAAACATCATTGGGCTATGGCTGGTGCAAGAATGCCGTCGCGTTTGGCAGCGCGCCGGCAAAACGTTTAGTTGGGACGATCTGAATCGAATGGCCGCCGCCGCGCCGCCGTTGGCGTCGCTGGTTGATCCCGACGATGGCGCCTTGATGGCCCCCAGCGACATGCCCGCCACGATTCGCACATTGTGCCAGCGCAAGGGCCAGCCCGTGCCGCATGACGAAGGAGCGGTGATCCGCACCGCGATCGAAAGCCTGGCGCTGCGCTATCGGCAAGTCCTGGGACGGCTGGAAGAGTTGACCGGCGGCCCCGTGAAAACGATTCACGTGGTGGGAGGTGGCACGCAAAACCAACAGCTCTGTCAGGCCACGGCCGACGCCTGCCAGCGACACGTCGTAGCCGGACCCGTCGAAGCTACGGCCATCGGCAACGTGATGGTGCAAGCCATCGCCAGCGGCGCCGTAGGATCGATCGCCGAAGCACGCGAGATCATCCGCGAGAGTTTTCCGGTTGTTAACTACGAACCGCGCGAGGGAGACGCCTGGGCCGAGGCGGCCGAGCGCTTTCAGACATTGACCAAAGGTTGATGCAGTGCGAGCGTTGGCGGCCACGCCAGGGGAGAGAAGCGCGGCTTGGGCGTGGCGACCGCGCGAAAACGGTCGCCTTTTATTCCTGCAACCAATCGACGACACGAAGACCAGGAACGGGTTCAAAGTGTCGGGTGTTGTGCGTTACCACGGTGAGATCGTGAACCACAGCGACGGCTGCGATCATTAGGTCGACGGAGTTGACGACCGTTCCCTTCGTCAGCATCAGGCTTTGTAGCTGACCGAATTGCCGCGCGCAATGGCGGTCGAAATCGATCACTGTAAGATCGGCAAGTAGATCGTGCTGCAGAACCGCCAAAAGCTCTTCAGGTTTCGCGCGCCGAAAGGCCCAGGTATAGAGCTCGCCGAGCACGATCGTCGGTAGATACAGATGTCCGCTGTGCTGGACAAAACGGTGGGTTAGTCCAGTCCGACGTTTGAGGTAGGCCGAGCAGATGTTGGTATCGAGGAGAAAGCTCACCCAGGAATCTCGCGATCGATTGATCGTGCGCGAGCCGCCTGAATTTGGTCGAGGATCTCGTCGTCTTCGGGTCGCCACAAGTTGGCCAAGGCACCGGCAGAGCGTAACAAGCCCTCGGGGCTGCACGCCGATCGACCCGCCGCACGTAACGTGACTTCAACCTCTTGGCCGTCGCCCAGCCCAGGATCATTCGCCAGTTCGATAATCCTGCCACGAATGACGCCGTGAAGATTTGATGGAACGTTCATACGCACCCCCGAAATTCATACGCCGGTTGTAGTCCCCGCGGAGCAATACTCATGGGCGGATATAGGGCATCGTGGCGGGTTCTCTTGCAGTCAATTCTACTGCCGAAACGCCGGCTGCTGAACATGCGTCCGCCAAAACGCGTCCGAATTCTGGCTCGTCGTTGACTGGGTCCCAGCCTGAGCCGTCGCCGCTTTCTAGGGATTTGTAGGCACCGACGCCCCTCTCAATAAAGGCGCGCCTTTGCACGTCCCCGTGGCGGCGATGAGCAGGATTGCCACCTCGTGACCGTGCGGGGCCTGACGGGTGACATCTGTTGTTTCGTTCATTACAACAATCTATCGCGTGTAGCACGACCGGGCCATTGTGACGCATGACACGCCGCAAACCGCCTTGTTCGCGACAGTTTCAAAGCACGCTAGTCCACGGCATCACTGAAAGAGACACCACGCATGATCAACGTTGGTATCGTCGGCATCGGATTTATGGGCATGATTCATTATCTCGCCTACCAGCAGGTGCGCGGCTGTAAGGTCGTTGCCATTGCGACGCGGGATAAGAAGAAGCTGGCCGGCGATTGGCGGGGCATCCAAGGGAACTTTGGCCCACCCGGCACGCAGATGGATTTGCGTGGAGTACACGGCAATGCGGATTGGCGTGCGATGCTCGATGATCCGACGATCGACGTAGTGGATATCTGTTTGCCGCCGGCGCTGCACACCGAAGTGGCGCTGGCCGCCTTTGCCGCCGGCAAGCATGTGTTTTGCGAGAAGCCGATTGCCCTGACGACGGCCGACGCCACGCGCATGGTTCGCGCCGCCGCCAAGGCGGGCAAGCAATTGTTGATCGGCCACGTATTGCCCTTCATGCCCGAGTATGCGTTTGCCCGCGCCGCCATAACGGGCGGCAAGTACGGCAAGCTGCTCGGAGGAAACTTCAAACGCGTAATTGCGGATCCGCTCTGGATTCCGGATTTTTATGACGCTGCCCGGGTCGGCGGCCCCGTCGTCGACCTGCACATTCATGACGCGCATTTCATTCGTCTGGTGTGCGGTATGCCATCGGCCGTATTCAGCACGGGCCGGATGCGCGGCGAGGTCGTGGAATTCATCGACACGCAATTCCTCTTTGGCGACCGGCAACTGGCCGTCTCGGCCACCAGCGGCGTCATCGCGCAGCAAGGCCGCAGCTTCACGCATGCTTTCGAGATCTATCTCGAACGGGCCACGATCCTGTTCGACTCGGCGGTATTTGCCGGGGTTGCCACCACGGCGACACCTCTGACGCTGCTCACGGCAAAGGGCCGCGTCGAGCATCCGGCGCTCAAACCGGTCGACGCTTTCGCCGCTGAGTTAGGCGAGGTCGTAAGCGCGGTCAAAGCCAACAAACCGTCGGAGCTGCTATCGGGCACACTGGCACTCGATGCCCTGATGCTTTGTCAACGCGAAACGGAATCGGTCCGCCTGGGCCGCGTCGTGAAGCTACCTGCCGGAGCGCGATAGCAACGGTCTGTCACCGCCGTCGGGTTCCAGGGCTCATAGAGATATAGCCTCCGAGGGCACAGAGAACTTCGGCAGAGAGAAGATGCCGATTGATGGTCCCCTAGAGTTCGAAGTTGCGGGGTGGCTCTGATCGTCGGTTCCTTACTTCTCTGTGATCTCGGTGGCTAATCGTTTAGGCGTCCCATAGCCTATCAATATCAGGAACCTTGTACGGGCGTGTGATTGCGCCAGCCGCTTTACGGCCGCGCGTACTCGGGCGTCGGCGAGGGGCAAGTCCTGCTCGGCCAGATTCCTGTTCACGTGCGGTTTATGACGGGCATGCTGTCTACGCCACTTTTGCGACAGCACGCCCTACGCTGTGCGCTCTCGGGACTTGCGCGTTCCCGCCTGCAATCGTCGCAGCTGCGTCCTTGGGCACGTTGGCATTTTCTGATGCGAAAGGACCGGCGGCGGTGCGAATCTGCAGCCTGTAGCGAGCGCGCTGCAAGCCCTGCGCAAAAGTTTTTTGACCGTCTTCGTATCGTGACCTATATTGAATTTGGCCGCGGGGCCTGACGAATGCCCCGTGTCCCTACAACCGGCAGCTTGGTTATTTCCCGCGCCCGTGTACGCCCGCCTCCGAAGCCCTGCGACCGACATCCGGCCCGTCTCGCTGAGCGGCTACAACCCAGGACCTGAACATGCACCGTAGGGTTCCGTTTGCGCTTTGCGCCCTCTTGCTCTCGCTGGTCTCGGCGTTGTCTGCGCCGTCGCTAGCGGTGGCTCAGATTTCGATCGTCACCCCTCCCGCCGCCAACGTTCCGGCCGGCGGCAGTCCCGCGCCAGAACTCGAACGCGGACAGACTCTCGAAGGGGAACGACGCTGGGGCGAGGCTCTGACGTTTTACGAAGAGCAGCTGCGCAAATTTCCCCACGATCCGGCGCTCGAGCAACGGCTCGAGCTGTCCCGCATGCACTACGAGTTGGGACGTCGCTACAACGACCCCAGCTACAAGCGGGCCATCAAGACCATGCCCGAGCGTGACGCGCTGGATTTGTACGGCGAAGTGCTGTTGAAGATCCAGTCGCACTACGTCGAAGCCCCGAACTGGAAACAACTGATCGACCATAGCACGCGTGCCTTCCAGGTGGCGCTGGCCGATCCAGTGTTCGTAGAGAACTCACTCCCGCGCTTGCCGCAGGCCCAGATCGACCGCTTCCGCCGCGAGGTCGACGAGCGCGTGGCCAGCTGGCAGATTACGAATCGTCATCAGGCTCGTGATGCCGTCGTATATATTGCCCGCCTAGGACGCGAACGTCTTGGGTTGAGCAACACCGTCACGATTCTGGAATACACCTGCGGTGCGACCAGCGGCCTGGATGCCTACTCGACGTTTCTCACAGCCGACCAGCTTAACGAAGTCTATTCGCAGATCGAAGGCAACTTTGTTGGTCTCGGTGTCGAGCTCAAGGCCAGTGATCGTGCTCTGCTGATCCTCAAAGTGATCACCGGCAGCCCAGCCGAAAAGGCGGGCATTCGTGCCGGCGATCGCATCGTGGCTGTTGACGGCCAGTCGACTTCGGAGCTGTCCACCGACCAGGCAGCGAACCTGTTGCAGGGCAAAGAGGGGACTTTTGTCGAGGTCACTTTGCAGGCCACGGACGCGACCTCTCGCAAGTTGCGCATTCGCCGCGAGCAGATCGAAGCTCCTAGTGTCGACGGCGGCCGCATCGTCGACGAGAGCGCCGGTGTCGCCTACCTGAAGATGCACCAGTTCCAGAAGACGACTGTTCGCGAGCTGGACGCCGAACTGTGGCGCCTGCACAAGCTCGGCATGAAGAGCCTGATCCTGGACCTGCGCAACAATCCCGGTGGCCTGCTAGCGGTAAGCGTCGAAGTCGTCGACAAGTTCGTCGAGGGAGGCATCATCGTCTCCACTCGCGGTCGCGGCCCGCAAGAAGACTACAAGTACACGGCTCATGCCGATGGCACGTGGCGGATGCCGCTGATCGTGATGATCGACGGTGACAGCGCCAGTGCCAGCGAAATCGTGGCCGGTGCTATTCGGGATCACCGCCGTGGTCTCATCGTCGGCAGCACCAGTTACGGTAAGTGGTCCGTGCAAGGAATCTTCCCCTTGAACCAGGGCAACTCCGGGCTGCGGCTGACCACGGCCAAGTTCTATTCACCGCTGGATCATTCTTACAGCGGAATCGGCGTGCGTCCGGATGTGGAAGTGCAGCAAGTTGCCAAGCCCGTCGTCGATGCCAACGACCACGCCGGCCTGGTGGACGACGGCAGCGACGCTCCGCTGGAAGCCGCCGTTCGTCTGTCACGCGATCAGCTGGCCGGCAAGTACAATCGCCTGCCAGCCGATGCCAGCCGCCAGTAAGCGGTGATCGATTGAGTGCTGAGCGCAGAGCGAAACACTCATAACGCGCCCGCAACGGCCGCCTAAACGACGATAAACGGACGTCTTGTCCAGCACTCGTCGCTGCGGGTTTCGCCCCAGGCGATTCACGCCATCATCAGCCTTCCGCCCGAGGCGACGATGCTTTGCCCTGTCATATAGCTCGATTCGTCGCTCAGCAAAAAGCGAATCAGCGCGGCCAGCTCCTCGGGTTTGCCAATCCGCTGCAAGGGTGTGGCGGCGATCACTTCGGCCTTGCGCTCTGGCGGTAGCACGTCGGCCATCTCGGTGTCTACCAGGCCGGGCACGACGCAATTGACGCGCACGTTGTGCGGGGCGAAGGCCTCGGCACAACAACGCGTCAGGGCCATCACGCCCGCCTTCGAGGCCGAGTAGTGGATCTGCATCTGTCGCGGCAACAGCGCAGCGATCGACGAGACGGTGACGATCCGGCCGAAACCGCGTTCGATCATTTCGTCCTTGACGGCGAATACTGCCAGATAGGCTCCGTTCAGGTTCACGTCGATCATTTCTCGCCAGGTGTCATAGGTCAGCTGGTTATGGTCGGCGATGTTGCTAATGGCGCCGCAATGGGCGAGAAACGAAATCGGCCCCAGCTGGCTGCGCGTGCGCGCGACCAGCCGCGCTACGTCGGCCGGCTGCGCGGCGTTGCACGGTTCGGCGATCGCCTTCCGCCCTAGCTGGCGGATCTCGGCCACGGTCTGCTTAGCGTCGGCAACGCGCGAGCCATAGCTGATCGCCACATCGGCCCCTTCACTCGCCAGGCGTAGTGCCGTGGCCCGGCCGATGCCACGCGAGCCGCCTGTGACCAGCGCCACGCGATCTTGAAATTCCGCCGACATGAGACCTCCTGAGAGTCTGGTTTCTGATACTTATTGGAAGTGCTGGCGCGCTCGCGTCATACGCACGGCTGCGCACGCGGACGCATGGTGGCTATGCGCAAAACCGTCAGTGGACCGCCAGCGACGAGCAGTTAGCTCTGACTGCCGACGTCATTTTGGCGCTCTGGCGGGTCGACCACAATCACCCGCACATCGCATACATTGGTGTGCGTGGGCCCGGTCTTGACGAGCGCGGCGAGCGGCTCGAAATAGTGATAGGCGTCGTTGCGGCGTAAATAATCGGCCGTATCGAGACCGCGCGACTGGGCTGCGACAAGAATCTGCTCGTCGAGTAGCGCGCCAGCGGCATCGGTTGGTCCATCCTCTCCATCAGTGCCGCCCGAAATCATCGCAAAGTGATCGACGTTCTCGTGGGCCAGTTGTTCGGCCGCGGCCAATACGAGCTGTTGATTGCGCCCGCCCCGCCCGCGCGTCTCGGCCGGCGCTAGCTTCACCACCGGCTCGCCTCCGCTCACCAGGCAGTGCGGTCCGGCTGCCCGTCGCATGACCAGAAGTTTGTCGGCGAGCTGGCGTCCTACATCTTCGGCAAAGCCTTCTCGCGGATTTGTCGGCGCCGTTTCGACCGTATAACCCAGCCGCGCCGCCTCACGGGCCGAGGCATCCACGGCCGTGGAATTGTTGCCGATTACCAGGTTCGTGGCCGGGCAGCCGGTTCGATGGTCAGATCGTTTCGCAGCAGACCGCAGATAGTCGAACACCGCCGGAGCGATGCCAGCCTCCTGGGCATGAAACTTTTCAAGCACGGCCAGGGCGTCGTCCGGAGTCGACGGATCGTCAACTGTCGGGCCCGAAGCAATGATGTCCAAGGGATCGCCGAGCACGTCAGAAATAATGAGCGTAACCAGTCGCCCCGCCCGACACGCGCGCCGCAGACCCCCCCCTTTGATTCGGCTGAGCTGCTTGCGGACCGTGTTGAGCTGACGAATGTCGGCCCCCGCCGCGCTCAGATGCCGTGTGACAGCCAGCTTGTCGACGAGCGAGATACCCGCAACCGGAGCCGGCAATAGCGCGCTTCCGCCCCCCGAAATGAGCGCCAGACAAAGATCGTCGGCCGTGGCTTCCCCAACTAAACGCAAAATCTGCTCCGCGCCCGCGGCCCCCTCGGGCGTGGGCTCGTTCTGTCCCGGTTGTCGCGCGGTGTGCAAATGAATCGCCGCGAGCGGTCGCACACAGTCGGCCGGCACATTCAGCCAGCCTGCCACCTGCTTCTCGGCAAGCAAGCGCGGCCCGAGAGCCTGCTCGACACCTTCGGCCATGCCGGCTCCTGCTTTGCCGGCGCCGACTACCACGATGCGGCGGATGGCCTTCAGATCGTATGAATCGTGACCCACGAACAGCCGATCCCCTTCGACGCGCAAGGCGTTACGAACCAGCAGTCGCGAATCAACGGCCGCCACGCCGGCACGCCAGATCTGCAAAGCATCGGCGGCTAGATTACGGCTTTCGCTCGGCACGGCGATTCGATCTGGAGGAAGTAAAAAGATAGAACTCGTAAAGGAATTGTAAAGTTGCGGGACTCACAGAAGGAGTAAGGCAATGGCGTGCATGTCTCCGTTTAATGCGCGAGAATCGGTCCGCACTCCGGGCGTCGGAGAGATTCAACTAGCCTTCACGTACGGAGGCGAGCACCAAACAGAGCCTCCTTCGTTTCCCTCCCAGCAAGAATTCATGGCGGTTAAATCGCAAAAATTTGCTCCGTTTGCGTTTGGCCAAGAAATCGGCGCGGCCCGCTATTTCTGAAGTATGACGATCGCTTACGAGCCCAAAGCCAACCCCCGACCGCGGCGTGGATAGAACAACAGCCCTAGCACCACAAGTAAAGGAAGGGCGAGTGTCGAAGGCTCGGGGATCGTCGCGCTCCAGGCTTGGAGTTGTCCTTGGGGATTGTATCCGTAGCCAACGACAGTTCGGCCATCGGCGGAGATCGCGGTCGGAACGTACAGATTCCACCCAGCGACATTCGTGGCACCATGAGCGATCAGATAATCCTGCAACGGAAGCATGCCGGTATTCTGCGTCCAAAGGTACGCCTGATGGTTTAGATTGCTTGTGCCGAATGTGTTCCACCCAACGACAATCGAGCCATCGCCAGAAACCGCCACAGCCTCGGTCGATGTATAGCCTGCCGGCAGCCCAAGGTTCGTGACCGTCCCATCCTTCCACATCAGCGAGGCGGAATTCCCGCCGTTCGTACCGCCATAGCCAACGACTGTCTGGCCGTCTGCTGACACTGCCAGGGCGACGGTTGAGTTTTCACCTTGCGGGATTACCAGCGGTGTCATGATCCCGCCCCCCATCCCATCGGCGACCCAGCGGAACGCCTGATTGGAACTCGAGGCGGCGGATACGCCATGGCCGACGACTACGTTTCCGTCGGCCGACACTGCGGTGGCTTCGCTGAAGTTGATAAAACCACCAGGCAGAAATCCCAGGCCGGTCATTATGCCGTTTTGCCAGCGGAACGCCTCGGTATTCATGCTGGCGTCGAAGGCTTGACCGACAACGATCGAGCCGTCGAAAGAAATGCCAGCTGGAATTACTCCGTCATTCGTCGACAGCTGACCGAGCGTTGACAGGTTGCCGCCCCTTAGCAACAGGTACTGTGCAGAGAGCGAGTCGCTAAACCCTTGACCAAGAATCGTCGAGCCATCGCCTGAAATACCTTTTGCGTACCCTATGAACCCATTATCGGGCAGGTTGGTGAGTGGCGTCATCACCCCATTGGTCCATACAACCCCTTCTTCAAAGTACGGCGAGAAAATCGATTGATTGGTTTGAGTGTAACCGACGATCATTGTCCCATTGGACGAAACGCCCATTGCGCCGCTCTGGCCATGAACGAATGGCAATCCCTGAAAACTATCGGCGAGCGTGATATTCGCTGTGACAATTCCAACAACACTCGTCGTCACCGCGATTAAACCATTCCGCAACGAATGCAGTTGCAACGCGAACATTATTGATGCCCTATTTTTTGTGCGATCAGTTTTTAGATGGCCCTCTCGCCGCGTGAAGCGAGCAGGCCAAGGCGCAGAGCAGTATCGCCGAAAAGCCGAGTATCACCGCTAAACACGGCAAACGACTGGGGTAAGCGTGTCGCGCCGCTTGACATCGCTTACAACCCCCCAAGGCGTCAGCGTTCGAAGGCGACCAGTAGCGTGCTCCGCAGCGCAGCGCGAGTGAGATAGAAGATGCGAAGCAACTGCCCGATTCTGGCCAGCAGCGACCATTCCAAGGTATCCGCCCCTGTACCGAATCGCAATAAATTGTCGATTCCCCTACGAAATTGGTCCGCATGCGGCTGAGGTGCAACGTTCCTATGTTTCACATTTGACTGTAAGTGGCTGATGGCGTGGCCGTGCGAGTCGCCAACGGCTCGCGCAATTGCTGCTTACACAGGGGGCAGCGCCGGAGTGCTTAACTTTTGGCAAACAGAGAGCCGGCCGTCAGCTTTCGGCCATAACCCTTGATTCAGACGGCAGTTTCGGCATACTAGGGCCACGACAAGCCGTTTTTATGGCCGCCCCGGCACGCCGATTGCCTAAAGCTCGCGCAGCGGAAGGATTGTATCCGCGCTTCTGCGCCACGGATCGGCGAACGATTTCTGCTGTTCGCTTGGGCTAACGTCCTGTTAGGCGGTCGTCCCCAGCGTCAAGTTTCTGGAAGGGATGAAATCAGTGAGTACCCACGTCCTCGGTGGCACTTCGACCAATGGAAATGGTTCGGCGGCGGCTGGCAACTCCCATGGAGCGCCTGCGCACGCGTCGGCACGTTCGGCCGCGATCTCGGCGGTGACGAACTGGCGCCCGAGCTCGCCCCCCCTGAGCTTTGCCGACACCGCTTCGCACGAGGTATTCGGCGCGAATGTTTTCAGCCGCTCAGTCATGAAAGAACGGCTGCCCAAGCCCGTCTTCAAGGCGCTCATCAAAACAATCGAGTTGGGGGCCAAGCTCGATCCCTCGATTGCCGACGTCGTGGCCGCGGCCATGAAGGATTGGGCGATCTCGAAGGGAGCCACCCACTATGCTCACGTCTTTTACCCGCTGACCGGGCTGACGGCCGAAAAGCACGACAGCTTTCTCTCGCTCGATAGCGAGGGGAACGCCTTGGCCGAGTTCAGTGGCAAGGCTCTGATTCAGGGCGAGCCCGACGGCTCTAGCTTTCCGACCGGCGGTATTCGCGCCACGTTCGAGGCGCGCGGCTACACGATCTGGGACGTAACGAGCCCGGCCTACATTTTGGAGAACCCCAACGGCACCACGCTGTGCATTCCCACGGCGTTTGTCTCGTGGACCGGAGAAGCGCTCGACAAGAAGACCCCCGTACTGCGGTCGATGCAGGCCCTGAACAAGCAGGCTCATCGCATTCTCAAGCTGTTCGGCCACGACGACGGAGCCTTCGTGGCGTCGACAGCCGGTCCCGAGCAAGAGTACTTCTTGGTTGATCGCCACTTCTATTTCGCGCGGCCCGACTTGTACACAGCAGGCCGCACGCTGTTCGGAGCCAAGCCACCGAAGGGGCAGGAATTCGAAGATCATTACTTCGGCGCCATCCCCGAGCGCGTGCTGGCCTTCATGTTGGAAGTCGAGCGCGATCTGAGCAAGCTCGGCGTGCCGGTGAAGACCCGTCATAACGAAGTGGCGCCGGGCCAATACGAGATCGCGCCGATCTTCGAATCGGCCAACCTGGCGACCGATCATCAACACCTGGTGATGATCACCCTGAAGCGCGTCGCCGAGAAATACGGCATGGCTTGCTTGACCCACGAAAAGCCCTTTGCCGGCGTCAACGGTTCGGGCAAGCACGTCAACTGGTCGCTGGGTAGTGCCTCGCAAGGCAACCTGCTCGATCCCGGCGACAACCCGCACACGAACGCCCAATTCCTGGTGTTCTGCGCGGCGGTCATTCGTGCCGTCAAGAAGTATCAAGGCTTGCTGCGGGCGGTCGTCGCCACGGCCGGCAACGATCACCGCCTAGGCGCCAACGAGGCTCCTCCGGCGATTATCTCGATCTTCCTGGGCGACCAACTGACCGACGTCTTCCAGCAGATCAAGGCGGGCGGTGCCAACAGTTCGATCGCCAAGGGAACGCTCACGGTCGGTGTCGACGTGTTGCCGCCATTGCCGAAGGATGCCGGCGACCGTAACCGTACCAGCCCGTTTGCCTTTACGGGCAACCGCTTCGAGTTCCGTGCGGTGGGATCGAATCAATCGATCGCCGGCCCGCTCGTTGCGATGAACACCATCATCTGTGAATCGCTCGACTACTGTGCCACCAAGCTCGAGGCCGCCACGGCCGGCAAGCCCGACGCCCTGCACGGAGCTGTGCAGAAGTTGTTGACCGAGATCATCAACGAGTCGGAGTCGATCGTCTTCAACGGCGACGGCTACTCGGCCGCCTGGCACCAGGAAGCCGCCAAGCGAGGATTGAAGAATCTGAAGTCCTCGATCGACGCT
The DNA here is from genome assembly GCA_036490175.1 of Pirellulales bacterium. Lineage (NCBI taxonomy): Bacteria > Pseudomonadati > Planctomycetota > Planctomycetia > Pirellulales > Pirellulales bacterium. Next base: position 31,001 of record DASXEJ010000021.1, read on the forward strand.
CTTCCCGAGTTGAGCGATTCGGACGTGAAAGCCCTGTTTATCAAGTACGGGGTGCTATCCGAGCGCGAGTTGCAAAGCCGCTTGGACATCTACCTGGAACAGTATTGCAAGACGGTCCGCGTCGAAGCGCTGCTCACGATTGAGATGTCCAAGACGTTGATCTTCCCGGCCGTCATTCGCTATCAGAACGAACTGGCATCGACCTGCGCCAACCTGAAGCTGGTCGGCTACGAGTTCGATACCGACACGCTGGACAAGATCACCGAGTTGGTGAAGTGCCTGCAGGACAGCACCTCGATGCTGGAAAAGGCCCTGGCCCATCACGGTGCCGCCAGCCTGGACGACGAGGCGCGTCACTTTTGCGAAGAAGTGCTGCCGGCCATGTCAGCCGTCCGCAAGTACGCCGACGAACTGGAAGGCTGGGTAGCCGACGACCTGTGGCCGCTGCCGACCTACCAGGAAATGCTGTTTATCAAGTAGTTCGAGCCTCGGATCGATCCCGTCGCGCGTATTGCGACTGCGCGCGACGGGATCGCCGTTTTTTTGGGCGTCTCAGCAGCGGGCCAATAGGACCTCGCAGCACCCGCGTCCAAGACAACTCCGCGGGGCGCGGGGAACTTAAAAAGTCTCGCGCCAACTGATGGACCTGCCTCGCTAATTGCCGAGAGCATGGCGTCTGCCCACGCCAATTCACGTTCCTCCTAGTGCGATGCCAGGTTTCTTTGCCGCCCGTTGAAGCGGGTCATCTGGCCGTTATGGCTCAATTTGGGCGAATTGCCGTTGACGGTTGCGCTTGTCCTGAACTAGAATCAGATTCTGTTTCTGGTTCTACGAGGAGCCCCGAGTTATGGCCGTCGCCGCCGAGCCGAACGTCAAATGGGCCCACCCACATACGCAAGCGCGCAGTGAAGAAACGCTCGGGCGGATACTGGATGCGACCGAGGCGCTGCTGACCCGGCACCCGTTCGAGGAAATCTCGATCGGCGATATCGTCCGCAAAAGCCGCTCGTCCGTGGGGGCGTTCTACGCCCGCTTTCCCGACAAGGACGCACTCTTGGGGTGCCTGTACGAGCGTTTCCGGCAAGAGCAGGCGGAATTGACCGACGCGCTGTTCGATCCGCCGCGGTGGCAGAACCAGTCGCTCGCGGCGGTCCTGGCCACAGCGATTCCGTTTCTCGTTCAGTTGCATCGCGACCGGCAGGGACTCTTGCGGGCCTTCGCGGCCAAGGCCTGTAGCGACGAGCGCTTTCGCCAGGTCTGGAAACAAGCCCGCGACCATGCCGCCAAACGACTCAAGGAATTGGTCGCCGCACGAACGGACGAGATCGCGCATCCTGATCCCGAATTGGCCGTCGAGGCGGGCCTGTCGATGGTGATGTGTACGGTCGAACTAAAATTGCAATTAGGTGAAATCGACGACCCAGCCATGGATGTGCTGGCGCAAGAACTGGTGCGAGCGCTCGTGGCTTATACGGGCATTCGTAACATGGCGGGCGTTCAGTAAACGAAATAGGCGAGTGGTCTCGCAAACACGAAATGAGCAATTAGCGGGTTGCCCGCGCTGTCTTTTCTACTGTCAAAAAAACATCGGCCTCAGGCTATTGGGACGTTGCGATGATTGCCAACTTGCGTTTCCGTGGTGCGATGGTCTTGGTCATGCTCTCCTGTGCCTGGTGTTCGCCGGTCGCGTCAGGAGCCGAAGCGTCGGACGTGCTGCCGAAGTGCCTTGGCCAGAAATCGCCTGATTTTCGCCTGCCCGATGCCAGCGGCCAGGAACATGCACTAGCCGATCTGCAGGACGCGCGCTTGGTTGTCGTGGCCTTCTTGGGCACCGAGTGTCCCCTGGCAAAACTGTACGGACCGCGCCTCGAACATTTAGCGGCTCAATACGCGGAACGTGGCGTACGTGTGCTGGGAATCGACGCCAACGTGCAAGACACCCCTGACGAGGTCGGGGCCTACGCACACGAGCATGGGATCACGTTTCCTCTGTTGGTCGATCGCGGCAACATGATTGCCGACAAGCTGGGCGCCACCCGCACTCCCGAGGTGTTCCTGTTGGACGAAAAACGCGTCGTGCGCTATCAAGGACGCATCGACGATCAATTCGGCATCGGCGTGCAAAAGGCCAAGCCCACACGGCAGGATCTAGCCACGGCCATCGACGAATTGCTGGCTGGCGGAAACGTGTCCCAGCCCGAGTTGCCGGCCCCAGGATGTTTTATTGGTCGCGTGACGCGTCCCGCGGCAGACGCCGAGATCACCTATTCGCGACAGATCGCGCGCATCTTCCAGCGGCACTGCGTGGAATGCCATCGCGAGGGCGAGATTGGCCCGTTCGCCATGACGAGCTATGCCGAGGTAGTCGGCTGGGGCGAAACCATCCGCGAGGTCGTTGACCAAGGACGCATGCCCCCCTGGTTCGCCGATCCCAAGCACGGGAAATTCGTCAACGATCAACGGCTCTCCGACGAAGAAAAACGGCAAATCACGCAGTGGGTCGCCTCGGGCTGTCCCGAGGGAGATCCTGCCGAGCAGCCTGCACCGCGCACGTTTGTCGACGGTTGGAACATTCCGCAGCCGGACGTGGTCTTCAAGATGCGCGCCGAACCGTATCAGGTTCCGGCCGAAGGCGTCGTGGATTACCAGCACTACGTCATCGATCCGGGATTCACCGAAGACAAATGGTCGATTGCCAGCGAAGCCCGGCCGGGCAACCATTCCGTGGTCCATCACATACTGGTGTTTTTGCACCCGCCGGGCCAGCCGCTCGAGATTGGCCGCGGCTCGCTGCTGGCGGCGTATGCTCCCGGCTCGCCTCCACGGCAAGTCCAGAAAGGCATGGCGAAACGGATTCCGGCCGGGTCGAAAATCATCATGCAAGTTCACTACACGCCCAACGGCCGCCCACAGCAGGATCTCAGCTCGCTGGGCCTGGTGCTGTGCGATGCCAAGGACGTGAAGCAGGAAGTCGAATCCGGTTGGGCCGTGAACTTTGCCATCGCCATACCACCCGGCATGGCGAACTACAAATCTTTCTCGATGCACCGATTCGAGGATGACCGGCTGCTGTTGATCCTCACGCCGCACATGCATATGCGCGGCAAATCGTTCCGTTACGAAGCATGGTATCCCACCGGCAAGCGCGAGGTGCTGTTGGATGTTCCCCGCTGGGACTTCAACTGGCAAATCGACTACGTGCTGGCCGAGCCGAAGTTGATGCCCAAGGGGACGCAGTTACGCTGCTTCGCGACGTACGATAATTCGCCGTCGAACCCGGCGAATCCCGACCCCAACAAATGGGTCTTCTTCGGCGAGCAGAGCTGGGACGAGATGATGATGGGTTGGTTCACCGCCGCCACATTACCCCCCAGCCCGCAGGCCGGCCCGACCGAAGTGACCGGCGGACAATAATCGGGCGGCGGAACATGCAGACCACGGGTAGTGGCATGCCTGCCCCCTCTGCGCAATGCGCTATATAGATGGCCGATCTGGAAAGCGCGAACCTGGTGGATGGACCAGACCTCTTTGCACGAGCCGATCGCTACGTGCGTTGCTATAGGGGTGGACCGTGTGAAATCGTTTCTTGATCAAGCTGAGGGCTGGCATGCAGATCCAAACCGTCACCGAGGCCAACTTTGCTGAAGTATTGCCGCTGGTGGCGGCCTATCAGCAGTTCTATCTCGCCGCGCCCGATGCCGAACGCAACCGCCGGCATTTCTCCCGATTTCTTACGGATCACTCGCAAGGAATCCTGTTCCTGGCCCGAGCCGACGATGGCGCCGCCGTCGGAATGGCGACCTTGTACTTCACCAACTCCTCGGTGCGGGCTTGCGTGCAATGTTTGATGAACGATCTTTACGTGGCGCCGAGCGCGCGAGGGCAAGGGATCGGCCGGGCGCTGATCGAGCACTGTCGGCAGCATGCCCAGCAGCTTGGCTACGACGCGATTATCTGGACCACGGCAACATCGAATGCCACGGCGCAGCGGTTGTACGACAGCCTAGGTGCCACCAGCAGCCAATGGCTGCACTATCGACTACCGTCGGTGGCTTCCTGAGCGAGCCTTCGATGGCGCCTCGCTTTCTCTTTTTGGTTGAAGAACGAACCAATCATGTTTGCGCGTTATTGATGCCCAGGCTTACGGTTTATACAGGGCATTTGCGCATTCGTGGGCCGGCCGGTCAGTACAATGCGGCTACGATTTTTCGCCTGCTAGACGGCTAACAATCGGTCCGCACGTCACGCGGCGTCTTGTTCGTACCAGACGATCGAACCACACGGAGGGATTTGAAACGATGCCCGCCTTCGTCGAGTTCCACCATAAAAATCGCAAGGTGATTCTGAACCTGGAACAGGTGTGCGTCATTGAGGAACGCGCGGACAGTCCCGACTTGTTGATTCGCTGCTCGAATGCCGAAGATTATCTGGCGGTCGGCGCCGAGGGTGAAAAGGTGCGGGCCGCGCTCCGCGATTTCTGGTGTGCGACCAAATGAACGTCGCGGGGGTGTCGCTCGCCGGAGTGTCACACGCAGTGGGCTACGGCGCGGGGGCCGCGGCTGCTTCGTCGGCATCTATCAGGCCATCCCGATTCTTATCCAACCGTGCGAACGCGTCCGCCGTGCCGAGAAATTCTCGCGCGCTAAGATCACCATCCTGGTTTCTATCCATCGCCACGAACCATTCCGGACCCGCGGCATGCGCCTCGCGCTTTGACCCACCCAGACCCAATCGCGCCCCGGCAGTGCGGGCGTCGGCAAACTCGGCCGACACGCGAAATAGTTCCAGCGTCAGCCGCTGCGTGATCTCATCCCCTGCCAGAAAATTATCGCCGTTGCGGTCCGCCACGGCGATCAATTGCGGCGCGGCCAGAATCTCGCGCACAGAGAGCTGATGGTCCGGAGCATCTGACGTGCTGTCCAAAAGATCGAATAAGTCCTGCCCTCCGTTGATGACTCGCAACACCAGCCGCGTGCTGGCCGCCTGCACCCTGGTGTGCAGATAGGGCTTGAATTCCTCCGGCGAAACCTTGCCGTCTTTGTCGGCGTCCATCGCCACCAGCGAACCGGCCACGAGCGACGCGCGCTGACACTCGGCCTCGTCCAGGTAACCGTTCTTGTCGCCATCGTAGTCAGCAAAGGGAAACTCGTCGTCGATGCTGCGGCCCGGATTGCGATTATGCCGCCTTAGTTCGATCTCGAGTCCACGCCCTTCAATCCGCAGGTCGCCCGTGAGCCGACGATGAATCGTAAAAGCCGAGGCTTTGCCGCTGGCATTCGACCGCCGTGTTCCGGCGGGACCAGCCCCGATCGGAATCGATACTTCCAGATCGAAGTGTTGCTGGTAGGCCGCGGCCAATTCGTCGGCCGTCGCGCGGCCGGAATCCGCGTCGGACAATTGGCGCACGATCGCTGGCTCGGGCAGTAGTTCGGCATCGTCGCCCGCGATCGAGAGTTGGCCGTCGTGGTTGCGGTCGTAATGCTTTAGCAAGGCCGCGGCAATCTGCGCGCGAGAGACGTCAGACCCCAGGGCCAGCACGGTCGATGGCGTCTCGCCGATCGAATTCCCTTCAGACACGTCCGATTTCGCCACGGCGCGCGGATCGTCAATCAGTTCATCGGCGGTAATGGCTTCGTCATCGTTGAAGTCGCGACGCCGGAGCAATTGCTCGGCGGCCTGTAATTCGGCCAGCGATAGCCGACGATCGCCGTCGGAATCGAGGATGGCGAAGATGGCCGTCCCGTTCACGCTCGGCTCCTCGCGCACAACCAGCGGCGGCGCGGCCTGCAGAAAATACGCGACCATTTCTGCCGAGCCCAACGTGGCGCCGTCAACTGCCAATCGCTTTAATTCCGCCACCGCCTCCCGGCCCGGTCCACAAATCATGCCGGCCAGCTTGCTGGCTTGCTCGACCGTAATGCGACCATCGCCATCAGCATCGATGTCGGCAAAGGCCCGCTCGATGCGCTCCTGCCACGCTTGCCGGAACGGGGTTTTATCCACTGCAATGTGCAGCCGCAGCGCGAGCGGCTTCAAGGGCGTGAAGAGTATCAGGTCCTGTACATCGGCAGCCACTTCGTCGCGGGCTGCGACAGAGGCGTTCACCTTTACCGACGTATCAAGCGGCGCATCGTCTGCCGCCAATACCGCTCCGCAGCCAAACAGATACACAACCGCCAGGCACAACCGCTGCATCTAAAGAATCTCCGCCAGCGGCTGGGCCTTGCTATCGACAATACCGATCGGCCGGCCCGTGTTCGAGATGTTCTGCTTTGCCGGATCGATGTCCAGAGCCTGGCAAATCGTGGCCAACAGGTCGGGCACGGCGACCGGGCGGTCTTCGATCGTGGTGCCATCGGCGCTCGTGCGGCCGATGGCCTGGCCGCCGCGGATGCCGCCGCCTGCAAGCACAGCGCTCCAAGCATTTGGAAAGTGATCTCGCCCGCCGCCAGGATTGATCTTGGGGGTACGGCCGAATTCCCCCATCCACACGACCATGGTGCTGTCGAGCAAGCCGCCAGCGCGCAGGTCGTCCAAGAGAGCTGACCAGGCCGGATCAAGCACTCCGCTGAGTTTCTTCACGGTCTCGAAATTATCGGCGTGCGTGTCCCAACCAAGTACCTGGTTGTCGACGCCGCTGAGCGTGACCTCGACAAACGGGACGCCCCGCTCGACCAATCGACGGGCCAGCAGGCAACCCTGACCGAATTTGCTTTTGCCGTACCGCTCGCGGGTGGCATCGGTCTCTTCGCCGAGTTCGAAAGCCTTGGCAGCGGCGCTGCGCATCAAACGCACCGCCCGCCCGTAAGCCACGTCATGCGGGGCCGCGGCCGGGCGCTCGCGGATGAAGCGGTTATTCTGCGCCGTTAATAACGACAACCGGCCGTCGACCGAATCCGGGCTAACTGTGTCCGGCAGCGCGAGGTTTTCTACCTTCAGCGCCACCGGGCTGTTGCCCTCGCCGCCACTAGGGCCGTCGCCAACCACCAATGGCGCGTAGTTCGGACCTAAAAAACCTGGCCCGTAAGCGGCCGGCGCAAGCGATCTGAAAGGCGCGATGCTGACAAAGTTCGGCAGTTCGGCATCGTCGTGCCCCAACTCCTTGGCCACCAGCGATCCCAGCGTGGGATAGCGAATCGCACCCACCGGCAGATAGCCCGTGCGCACCAGCGTGGTCGCACGGCCGTGGTCCCCTTCCTTCGTGGTCATTGAGCGGATGATGGCCATGTCCGAGGCATGCGTCGCCAGGCGCGGCAAGTGTTCCGAGATCTTTACGCCCGACACCGTGGTATCGATGTCTTTGAAAGAGCCGCCGTTGTCCGTGCCCGGTTTCAGGTCGAAGGTATCCATCTGGCTCGGTCCGCCGTTCATCCACAGCAGGATGCAGCTGCCGCGCCGCTTGGCAGGATTGCTGGCCGCGGCCAGCGCTTCCAGCCAGCCCGACATTGAGCCGCCCAGCACCCCGGCCGCCGAGAGTTGCATCCAACGGCGACGATCGCTGCGCGATAGATCCGACAGGCGTTTCAACAATCGGCTCATGCTCGCCTCTCCTAGAATCAGCGGCTGAAATCGGCACGCGATTCGCCGCTGGCATTAATGGTTGGACACGAACTCGGCACTATTCAAAAGCACCCACAGGACATCGGCCAAGCGGCCGTCTTGATCGCCGGCTTTGACGTAGGCCAGGAATTCGGCCGTTTCGTCATCGTGGGGCATGCGACAAAGTGTCGCTAAAAACAACATGTCCACGCGATCTTTGGCGTCGACGAAGGGGATCTTGCGGATCGCGGTCAATGTCTTGCTACGGTCGACGCTGGTCGCATCTCCCACCAGCTTGCCGTTCATCAGCGTCAGGGCTTGCACGATCGTGGTTTGATTTTCACTGCGCTGGCGCCCCTCGGCGGCAAACTTGTTGCGAAAATCAACCCGCACCGAATCGGCCTGAAACGGCTGCGCGTTGCGCGGCGGCGGCGCTTCGTAAAAGCCGGTCGCCTGCACCAGGCTGTCGAATAGCTGATCGGCCGTCATGCGGCGCACAGGCATGCAGGCGAATTGAGCGGTTAGGTCCGTGTCGGTCGTCGGAACCTTGCTCGACAACTGATAGGCGCGCGACAGGGCAATGCCGCGCATCAACTGCTTGAGATCAAACCGCGTGGCAACAAATTGCTCGGCCAACTGCTCCACCAACTGGGCGCGGCGCGGGTCAGGCGCTTCCACGGAGTCAGCTGGTGCGGAAAGGCTCTTGCCGAAAAACTGCTCCCAGACGCGGTTCACGGCCGCGCGGGCAAAAAACGGATTTTGCGGGTGCGTCATCCATTGGGCGAGCGCCGTCCGATTGCCAATCTCGGCCCGCCACGTGGGAACGGACCCGTCCAAAAACTTTGGCAGCGCCACCATCTCGGTACCGGGGATTTTCAATCCGCCCCGATCGAAACTGTCGGACAGCGACACCATCATCATGTTGTCGGCAGTCGGCCCATCCAGGCCGCGAAAGAACGCCGCCAGCGACCAGAAATCTTCTTGCTTCCATTTGGCGAAGGGATGGTCGTGGCACTGGGCACATTCGACCTGCACGCCCAGGAAAACGCTCGATAGGCTGGCGGCGATGCTTTCTGGCTTGCGTTCGTTCGCCTGGAAGAAGGCAATCGGACTGGGAATGGTCCCGGCCAATGGTTGCCCGCGGCGCGTGGGCAGGGCGCTGCTGCTGGATACCAACTCTGCCACCAGTTGGTTGTAAGGCGTGTTGGCGGTGAAACGCAGTCGCAGCCACGACTCCAGCTCGGGTAACGAAACACGCAACTCGGGATTCGTCCCCAACAGCAAAGTATCTCGCCAGGTGTTGGCGAAGTGGGATGCGCAGATCGCGCTCGCCAATAGTTGGTCGACAAGCCGCTCGCGCTTATTGGCCCCTGTATCGGACAGAAACTCTCTGGACTGCGCGACGGAAGGAATCTTGCCGGCCAGGTCCAGGTAGATACGTCGCATGAACTCGGCGTCGTCCGACGCAATCGTCGGTTCGATGCCCGCCGCCAACCACGCCTCGGCCAGTGCCTGGTCGATTTGCGCCGTCATCTCTCGCGCGCGGGCATGATTGGGCGCGGCCAAAGCCGTCGCCGCCGGCGGCTGAACAGCAGGCAGTGCTGCCGGTGCCTCGGCCAGACCATGCAGCGGATTTAAGCACCAGCCGTACACGCCGATGCATAGAAATGTCAGTGCGAGGAATCGGCCGCGGCCGCGCACCGCCACAAATCTTGAAACATAACGGCCGACCCGGAATCGGGTCTGTGGGCCCTGCCATAAGAACGCCATCGCCAGTTCCTCAGCCTGCCGTCTGGATGAAGCGACGCTGAGGCTGATTCTACCCCTGTCGGCCGCACGCGCAAAGCGAATTCTGCGGTGCGGCCGAAAGCCCCCGGCCTAATAGTCGTCCACCGGCGCGATCGAGTACGGCTGCTCGGCGATCCGGCCCAGTTCGTCCAACGTGCGACGCTGCCCCACAGAGGGCCAGCCCGAGATGCCGGCCAGTTCCGGCATGACGTCCAGCAGTTGGTCGATCAGGCGCTCGGCCAGGGTGTGCATGCACGGATCCTGCGAACTCTCCAGGATCGTAGCGGCCGTTTTCATGACTTTTACCAGCGCCGCACGTGCCAGCACCGGCTGCGAAAGTTGCAGCATGGGCTCGTTCAGCAATTCGGCCACGGGCACGTCCAGCAGCTTTTGCCAGCGATACAGCTCGCTGAGCAACAGGTCGTAATTCTCGTTCTCTTGCCGGCGGACCTCGTCGGTCGACAGCAGCAGCCCTTGCCGCGCCGCCCTCAGCGATACTCCCTGTTGCGCCCGCACCTCGGCGATGCGGTGCAACGGACCACTGGTCAACAAGAGATCTCTCGCCCCGGAAACTCGGCCATTGCTCGGCCGCCGGCAACTACAGTCGTGATCTTGATTCGGCATGACCATGTTACAACTTCCTCAATTGAAAGAATCCCACCCTGATTGAAACTGCCGCCGAAATTCTGCGGCCCCGGTAACTCCAACTATTCCTTCACTCACGGCCCTCGCCGCGAGTGGTCACCTGTCAAACGCTGTCGCCGCGTGCAAACAGACTGCGTGCGGCGGCAATGACGACCAGCGTCACGTAGGTCGTCAGGGCCGCGGGCCCTTGGCCGTTGGGCCCGTTTTCGGTCGTGCCTGGCCCGTCCGGTCTTGTTGCGGTTTGCGATACCGTTTCTGTCTCCGTGATCGGTGGCGTTGGTACGGTCAGCCGATTGCACGGCCCCAGCGTCCGGCCACAGCGAATGCAGCGGACTTGGGCGCGAGCGGTCGATACCACCAACCCACACGGACATTGCAAAACGCACATTTCGGCACCTCCGTAAGCCAGCGCTCGATCGGCCTCGGCCGGGTGATTTGCCAACAGGCCTTTCCCCGCCGGGGCTCACTGGATAACGCGACGTTTGCGCACCGAGTCCGCAAAGATTTTCAAGAATGTCCGCCAGCGGCTGAGCCGACCGCCCTGCGGATCAGCCTTTCCCGGCCTTTTTTCATTGGGTGAAACGGCATTCAGGAAGCACGCCTGAATGGCGCGGCGATGCGCTTAGGGCGATTTGCCCAGCCCCCAAACTCCTCTCAGGCCGCACCGGGGAAATGTGCCAGCGTCATTGCCCGTCATACTTCCGGGCCCCATTCGACGAACCTGTCGTGACAGTCAGAATGGAACCGGCGGACGCTGGGCGACCGCCCTCAGGCGAGACGGGAATTAGCCTCACATCGATCCCGGATGAAGTACAATCGGGGCTTGCTGTCGCGATGACTGGCAGCAATTGTCACGCGCGCTCTACAGGGCCGCCCGCATGCCCGCCACTCCGTCTGAACAAGCAACTCGGATTGTCAACGAACTCGCCGCGGGAGATCACCGCGCCGCCGAGGAGCTGATGCCGCTGGTTTACGACGAGTTTCGCGAATTGGCGGGCGCGTATTTGCGCCAAGAGACAAAGGCCCACACGCTGCAGCCGACGGCACTGGTACACGAGGCATATTTGCGGCTGATCGACCAGACGCGGGTCAACTGGCAAGGGCGCACGCATTTCTTCGCCGTCGGCGCGCAGGCCATGCGTCGCATACTGGTCGACCATGCCCGTGCCAGGCACCGCGACAAACGAGGCGGCGGCTGGCATCGTATCGCGCTAGACGAGCATCTGATGGTCTCACCCGACCACGATGCCGATATACTGGCCGTCGACGAGGCGATCGATAAGCTGAACGCCATCGACGGCCGGCAGGCGCGGATCGTTGAGCTGCGTTTCTTCGGAGGTTTGACGGTCGAAGAGGTGGCCCAGGTTCTCGGCGTCTCGAAGCGCACCGTCGAAAACGAGTGGAAAATCATCCGCGCCTGGATGAGACGAGAACTCGCCGGGGAATCCGTGCCGTGACGAGCGACCATTACGATCGCGCCAAGAAGCTCTTCCTCTTGGTTTGCAGCCTGGACGAATCGGCGCGGGCCGAGACCCTGGGGCGTGAATGCGGCGGCAATGCAGCGCTCCGTTCCGAGGTCGAATCTTTGCTCGCGCACCATGCCACGCAGACGATTCTTCAGGAGCCCCACGAGCGATACGCCATCAGACCGCGTGATCCTTGGCATGTGCCGGCGACTGCCCGGCGTGCCTTCGGCGTGGTCTGGCACGACATTGTCGAACGGAAGGTTACCTATCTGGCCGGACTGTTGGCCTTGCTGTTGCTGCTGGCCGGGGGCGTTTGGTCACATTACGGGGTCGAGAATTCTCTGCGCGACGTGCTACGCGACGAGTTACAGACCGTGCTCGACGCCGACCTGACCGCGCTGGAGCTTTGGCTGCGCGAGCAGCAAGCCGAGGCCAAACGCTGGGCCCGCCAGGAAGATGTATACGAGCCGATTGCCGAGTTGGTACGCCTGGCGCGCGATTCCGCAACCGCCGACGATGCCACTACCGCCTTGCGCGAGGCAACGGCCCAGGCAACGCTGCGCGAATCGCTGGCGGCGTATATCGAAGACGCCGAGGGTCGCACGGCGTACGCCGTCGTCGATCGCTCGGGGCTCGTGCTCGGTGCACGGGCCAACAACGCTATCGGCATTCACTTGAACGCCGAGGGGATGGCCGACAATGCCTACGCCTTTGCTGGCCAGACACGCGTCGCCCGCCCCCATCCCCAAGGGTCGTTCGCACTCGATCGCCCTGTGCGACTCGATGAGCCGATGATTTGGGTAAGCACGCCGGTGCGAAACGAAGCGGGCACGATCGTTGCCTCGCTCAATCTGGGAGTAAGCGCCGACGAACAATTCACTCGGATCCTGTCCGTGGGGCGGATCGGCAAGTCCGGCGAGACATACGCCTTCGACGAGCGGGGATGGTTTCTCTCGGATAGCCGCTTCAACGATCAGCTGAAATCGGCGGGGCTGATCCCCAACGAGCAACAGGCAAGGGCCATCTTCAACATGCAGGTGCGCGACCCTGGAGCGGACCTGACCAAGGGCGCCAAGCTGTCGTCGCCCCAAGAGACGCTACCGCTCACCCGCGCGGCCCACCTGGCAATCGCACAGCAAGACGGATTCGATGTACACGGCTATCGCGACTACCGCGGCGTAAAAGTCATCGGCGCCTGGAAGTGGCTGCCCGAATATGGCTTCGGTGTCGTAACCGAGGTGGATTACGCCGAGGCTTACGCACCGTTGCGTTATCCGATCATCGCCTCGTGGTTGCCGCTGGTGGTGCTACTGATGGCCACCGGGGGGCTGGTCTACTCGGGTTATCACATTGCCCAATTGCAACGACAGATCGGCGTAGCACGCCAATTGGGCCAATACACTTTGGAAGAGAAGATCGGCGAAGGGGGCATCGGCGTCGTGTATCGCGCACGGCACGCCATGCTCAGGCGTCCAACGGCCGTCAAGCTGCTCAAGCCCGAGCAGATGACCACCATCGCCATCGCGCGCTTCGAACGCGAGGTGCAGTTGGCCAGCCAATTGACGCACCCCAATACCATCGAGATCTACGACTTTGGCCGCACGGCCGACGGCGTGTTTTACTACGCGATGGAGTTTTTGCCTGGCGCGTCGCTGGCCCAGTTGATTCAGATCGAAGGGGCCATTCCCCCCGCGCGGGCCGTGGCGATCCTGAAACAGATTTGCGGATCTCTGGCCGAGGCTCACGCCATCGGCCTGGTACACCGAGACATCAAGCCCCATAACGTCATGCTCTGCGAGCGCGGTGGCCAGCCAGATTTCGTGAAGGTGCTCGACTTCGGACTGGTCAAAAGCATCGCCAGCGGAGGTGACGATCCGACGTTGACCGCGTCGACGGCGCTTACGGGCACGCCTTTGTACATGGCGCCAGAACGTCTTAAGGACCCCACGGTAAATGACCCGCGCTCGGATCTCTATTCGTTGGGGGCGGTCGGCTACAACCTGCTGACAGGCCGCAGTATTTTCCACTGTGCCAGCGATTTGGACGTGCTCTTTCACGTCATGAACATCGTGCCGCCGCCGCCACAGACCTTTAATCCGGCGATTCCCCCGGCACTCAACCAATTGATCGTCGCCTGCTTGGCCAAAGACCCAAAGGATCGCCCGCAAACGGCGCTCGATATTCTGCACGCGCTGGACGAGATTCCAGGGCTCGGCACGTGGACCGAGGCCGATGCGCGCACCTGGTGGAAAGAGAAAGGCGCGGCCGTGCTCCAATTGCGCCGCAAATCGGTGGCCGACACCGTGGACTTCGAATCCCATGCCACGGCGATCAAGGACAAAGCATGACGCAGGCGCTCGAAGGACAGACAATCGTGGCCGCGTTGCAATGGCGTTCCAATCCGGAGGCCAAGGTTGTTAGCCGGTGAATAGCGGCTCGATGACCTGGCCCTGGTTCAGGCGGATCGGCCGGTTCATGCGGTCGCGCACTTCGGCCTCGCTGCCGACCCCCAGCGCGCTATAGATCGTCGCCCCCAGGTCCGAGGGATAGTATTCCCGCGAGGCGGGAAAGGCTGCGATCTTGTCGGACTTGCCAAGCACTTGCCCGCCGCGCACGCCGCCACCGGCCAACAGTGCGAAGAATACTCCGGCCCAATGATCGCGGCCGTCGGGCGTAAACGAGGCCGTGCCGACGTTGCCTCCCAGTTTCGGAGTGCGTGAGAATTCTCCCACCATCACGACCAACGTATCGTCCCATAGGCCGCGGGCTGAAAGATCGTCGAACAGCGTGGCCAGGGCCTGATCCAGCGGCGGCAGCAACCGTTCTTTGAGCTGCTTACAGTTGTCGTTATGCGTATCCCAATTATTCATGCGTCCCATATTGGCCTGCACGATCGGGACACCCGCCTCGACCAGCCGACGTGCCAACAACAGCGACTGGCCGAACGCATGCCGGCCATATCGATCGCGCAACTCTCCCGGTTCCTGATCGATGGCAAAAGCCTGCCCGACTTTGCCCGAGGTCAGCACATCAAAAGCCTGTTGTTGCAAGTCGGCAAAGGGTCCACGATCAGTCCGTGCCACCAATCCGGCGCGCTGCTGTTCGATCTCGGCTAGCAAGGACTGCCGCTGCGCAAGGCGCTCGACCGAGAGACCCACGGGCAGGCTTGTCAGTTCGACTTTGAACTTTGGATCGTTGGGATCTTGCGTGACGTGCCACGGGTCGTGCCGGGGACCGAGCCAACCGGCGTCCTGGCCAGAGAAACCGTAGCCGTTATTCAAGTAGGTGGGCAGCATCACGCCATTCGGGATGCCGTCATTGCGGGGCCGCAGAAAGTCGAGCCCCGACGCATAGCAGGGCCAATCAAAACGCGAGGCCATGTGCGTGGCACCGGGGGGCATCTTGTCGATGCCTGTCAGCAACATGTGCGTAGCGTGTTCGTGGCTGGGCAAACCGTGAGTCATCGAGCGAATGATGGCGTAACGATCGGCCCGCGCGGCCAACAGCGGCAAATGCTCGCAAATCTGGATGCCCGGCACCGCAGTCGAGATGGGCTGGAAACTGCCGCGGACCTCGGCCGGGGCGTCGGGCTTCATATCGAAAGTGTCGATATGGCTGGGCGCGCCGGTCAAGAAGACCAGGATGACGCTCTTGGCTTTGCCACTGGTGACAGACGTCGCGCCGGTTGCAGCCTGGGCGCGACGCGCCAACAGCGACGGCAACCCCATGCCCAGCAATCCGCAATAGCCGACCTGCAACAGCTCGCGCCGATTCATACCGATCGCGTGCGCATGCGTAGTAGGAAAAGGTGGCAACGTTCGGCTCCGTTCGGGCGGGATCGGCGGGGAGCAAGACAGGTGCAGGACCCATGTGAACCTACCAGGAACACATCAGCCAATCAACATGCGTTGCGACGCGCAATTGTCAGCCATTTCCCTCTCGAACCGGAGTAGGCGGCCCGATCGCCACGAAGAAATTGTGCGGGGTGCTTCACCGGGGGATAGGCCGCGCTAGCCAAGATCCGCGAGAAGCTCATCCACGCGGGCGTGAAACTGGCCGCGGGACAGCACCAAATCGCAACCGGCGGCATTCGCGCGCTCGAGCAGTGCTTCGTGTACGTGCGGACCGAAAGCAATTATCTTGCCCGGCGGTTGCGGTAGAGCCCGCAACTGTGTCACGGCCTCTCCTACGTCGAGGCTCGGGGTGCTGAGATCGATAATCGCCAACATGTAACTGTCGGCAGCGGCTCGGTCGGCGATCGCCGCCACGCTATTGATCGTGTTGATTTGCACACGCTGGCGGGCACCAGCCCCGGCCACCTTCGACGAAGTCGCCAGATCCGTCGACAACAGCAAAACCAACGCGCGAGGGGCAGGGTTCATGACAGACTTGCGCCGAACAATGAGAGAAAAAGCTGAAGAGCCCCATCGGCGGCACGTGCCGCACACGTGTCGTCACACGGCTTCCGGACCTTGCAGCACGTCGCTAATCCGCACCACGCGTTCGGCCGGCAGGACGAAAATCTTGCCGTCGCCAATGCTTCCTTCGGGCCCAGTACGCGCCACTGTGCTAATGCAGTCCATCGTGCGGTCGACAAAATCGTCGTTGACCAGAATCTCCAGCGAGACCTTCCGCAGCAGGTTGGTCTTGTACTCGTGACCGCGGTACATGGCGGCCCGGCCACGCTGCTGGCCGAACCCCTGC
>DASXEJ010000022.1 GCA_036490175.1 Pirellulales bacterium
ATCTTATTCAGGCCTCAAACCTGTCCAACAATTGGGGTCCACCTCACGCTAAACGCGCGGTAAAAAATCCTCCCAAGCGAAAATGACCTGCATTTCGCTAGGAGGTTTTTTCATGCGCCATCCGATGCCCTGGTATCGCGAATCTGCGGGAACTTGGTACGTCCAGCTAAATGACAAGCAACTCAATCTCGGCCCGAATCACTCGGCCGCAATGACCAAATTCCGGCAGCTATGGGCCGGGGCGAAAGGCTACGGTTTGCACACGCCAGCCGTGGTCATTCTTGACAAGTTCCTGGACTACGCGACGGAACACAATAAGCCGTCAACGGTCGAGTTCTACATCGAAGCGGCGTATCCGGTGGACCGATCGGCTCGCAGCTTGTTGTGTTAATCCAAATATTTGGGAGGTTGTTGGAAGGGAATGCGCGTAAATGTTGCGTCTGAACGCCCCCCGCACCCTTGAAAGCCGCGTGGAAGGAGCAATCGATGATTGTACGACCTGAGAGCCGTTTACGCTTGTATCGCCCGCTGCGCAGGACGAACCGCCTGCTATCGCGAAGCCTTCACGAAAGGGTGCGTCTCGCCGCGGTCGTCGTCTGCCTGGTGGCTGTTGTTTCCACGCCCGTGAGCGCGGACACAACTCTGATCCCGCGCCGCGCTCTGTTCGCTGATGCGGACCGGCCGGTCGTTACGCTGAGCCCTGGCGGCGAGCGGATCGCCTACATCGAAGTTCAGGGTGCGACGCGATCGGCCTGGGTCGCGCCCGTGGACGATCCGGCAGCGCGAACTCGTGTCGAGTTGCTCGAAGGCGGGCAACCCTTGGGGCTCTGGTGGTCGGCCGACGGTCAGCGCTTGCTCCTGCAACAGCAGGTCAAGGGCGGCGTGCGGCTCTCAAGTTGCGATGCTTCGGGCGCCTCGTCGATCGACCTGACGCCCATGCGCGGCGTCAGTGCGCGACTCGAGCGACTGAGCGGAAAGCTACCTGGGCAGGCGCTAATTGCACTCAACGATCGCGATCCGCGGGTTCACGACCTGTGGAAGATCGATCTGGGCACCGCGGAAAAAGTGCTTGTCATGGAACGGACGGAGTTCCGCAACGTACATTTCGACGCCAGCTTCCAGCCACGTGTCGCGGAGAAGTTGGGGCCCGAGGGAACCCTCGAGCTGCTGCGCCGCGCCGACGACGACACGTGGCTGCCCTTGCGAACGCTCGATGTCGATCGGTCGAATGCGCAACGCGCGCCCGGCGCCGGCGTCCAAGGGATCGTCGGCGTTAATGCCGCGGGTGACGTTCTGTATCTGGTCGACAACACAGGCCGCGACAAGTCTGCGCTGCTGGCCGTCGAGCTAGCGACCGGGCGCGAAACCGTGCTGGCCACCGACGCCGATGCCGATATCCGTCCCATAGCGGTTGTCGATCGGGTGACGGGCCGTGTGCTGTCCGGCACCGCGCAATTCGACAACCTCCGCCGCTACGTGATCGACGACTCGGTACGAGGCGACTTTGCACTGCTCGAAAAACACTTCGGCGGACCGGTCGGCACGATGGGGATCAGCGCCAAGGATCGCGCATGGCTGGTCGCTCCCCTCGATGGCGGACCCGTGCGATATCACGTCTACCAGCGGTCACAGCAAACCGTTCGGCCGCTCTTTGCGGCCAACAGCGCGCTAGATCGATACCCGCTGGCCAAGCGGTCCGCGCATGTGGCCACCACGCGCGACGGCCTGCGGCTGCCATGCCATCTCTATTTGCCTCCGGGAACCGATGCCAACGGCGATGGCTTGCCCGACGCACCGCTGCCGACGCTATTGTTCGTCCATGGTGGTCCGGACGCTGCCTATCCGTGGGACAGTTGGACGACCAACCGCTGCCTGCAGCTGTTGGCCAATCGCGGCTACGCGGCGCTGCGCGTCGAGTTCCGCGGCGCCGGAGGTTTTGGCAAGTCGTTCCTAGAGCAAGGCTGGCGCGAGTGGGGAGGCAAGTCGCAGCAAGACCTGGTCGATCTGGCGCACTGGGCCGTCGACCAGCACATCGCCCCACGAGAGAAAATCGGCATCTGGGGCTGGTCCTTCGGCGGGTTCTCTACGTTCGCAACGCTGGCATTTTATCCAGACGAATTTGCCTGCGGGATGTCGCTGTATGGACTGTCGGACCTGGAGAAGTTTGCCCGCCGTACGATCCTGTTTTCGCGCGACACAGCGCAGCGCGTGGGCGATCCCCGGACTCCCGACGGGCTCGAGCTGTTGCGCCGCCAGTCGCCGCTGCACTCGGCCGAACGCGTGACCAGCCCGCTGCTGGTGACGCACGGCGGCAAAGACGTCGTGGTCCCTCAGCAACACTCCGATCTCTTCGTTTCGGCACTCGAGAAGCATGGCAAAGAGGTGACCTATCTCGTCTACCCCGACGAGGGACACGACTATTATCGACCGGAAAGCTGGATCTCTTTCTGGGCAGTCGCCGAGCGATTCCTGCACGAGCATCTGGGCGGCCGCTTCGAACCAGCAGCCAACGACTACGAAGGGGCGAACCTGCAGGTCCTTGCCGGATCGGAGCGGATCCCTGGGCTAGCGCCTTTTGCAAAAACTAAATCGCGAGATTCTTGAAGCAGCGGATCAACCTGAAGCGACGCACGAATCCATCGGGGTGCTTGGTTCTGGACCGGAGCCTCGGGATGTGCCGCGCGGCGCGCTTTTTCAGGGGGGCCAGATTTGTGGTTGACGGCGGGCCGCGCCGATTTATTCAATTTATGGAATTATTCACCGCTACAAAAAACGACGACGTTGACTTAACCAGACTGACAAAAACACTGGTTTTCTGGGCAAACGTGTGCGGACGACGACCCGCCAACGTCAAGTAGGCGTTATCGCCAACTGTGGAAGTCGGCGCGTCACTGCTTGTCGATCGAGGTCTGCAATTGTGCGCCAGCCAAGCGGACGAAGACCGTTCCCCGTCGATGAGCCAGGGCACGATTCGCGGCGCCGGCTTTCGTATTGCCGTTGCAAACGCTCGGCAAGCGACGCAGCGCCAGGCGACAAGTCTGGCAGCGCCAAAGGTTCCCGCTTCTCTAACTGGTGTATCGCGGCAACTCGCGGGCCACCGCACGCGGTTGCGAAACGCGGGATCGCGCTCGAGCACCTTGCTGATCGTGTTGAGCGCATGCCCCAACAGTCGGGCCGCCGCGCTGCACGCGAGGACCACGACTAGCAGTTCACAGAACTCCCCTTGCTTGAGCACCGTCAACTTCGCCGGCCGACCACGTTTTGTAATTGCAGAATGCCCGCGAGAAATCTGCGACCGCGGCGCCCAGGGCGGCAACAATATCCTGCCCTCGCCACGATCCAGGGCAGGACGTGCGTCCATCTTACCGGCCCACCTGGACTGATTTCGAGATACGACCGCGGCGATTCCGTCGGTTTACGAAGGACCGCTATCAAGATTGCGAGGCGGGCCTTGGCCGTGCAGTATGCTGCCAACGAGCGGCGGTTTCACGCTCAGCCAAGCCTCTACTCACGACGCGTCAGATCGGCCCGACCGTATCGACCAGCACAATTGCAAGCAGCGCCGTCTGCTCACACGCTCGAAGGTTGGACGCAGCCCGACGGTGCCGCAGCGCATCGACGAGTGGATAATGCTGCCGCCAACCGAGCAGGCAATAATAGGCAGTCACTCGGTAAGTTACGTTTCAACGCGCTGCAACGAATATCGCAGGCCAACCCTCTTAGCAAACGATTCAAACACTCCTAGCTCTTCTTTAAGCAATTCAAGCCACGCATCGTATTCATGCGTAGTTGTACCAAGGACGAGACTTCCGTTGGCGCGCAGGAAACCGAGGTCCTCAGGGAGCGGTATTTCCGCGTGCGCAGACCAGGCGTATAGGCCGGACGCAACACGTTTCAAAGCGTCAATGCTTTGTGGAGTGACGGTGTATCGCGATTTTAACGCGGTCCGGGAGTCAACATCGAGAAGTCTCGTGCCGGGCCATTCGACGACGTTCTCTTGGACAAACAAAAATGGATCTAGCGTGACGAATGGGGGTCGTCCCACCTCTGCAATACCGAATTGGTCGATCACGTAGAATTCTGAACTTCGAGCAGCAGCGAAATCCAATAGGCCGTAATAAGCCGCCCCGGTAACATCAGAAGTTAGGTTTACGATACGAATCATCGAACGCGAAACTGATCAAATATGTTCAATGCCGATGTGTCGACCGACATTTCCCAAATGGAATGCACCAGGGAGCTAATTCCGGAAGTGCGGCGACACGATTATAACAAACGTCCCCGAAGGTGTGGCACGCAGAAAGCGTTCGTATGTCGGCAATCGCGGTCGGCGAATCGTATTTCAGCGCCCAAGCCAGGGCGACTCGGTCGATTACGCCTACGAGGTGCCGTGGTCTCGGCGGATACTGAGAGACAAGCCCGCACGGGTAATCTATTTTGATCGACGAAAACCAACTGATCAGGAATTAGAACTGACTGCCTGCTTTCCTGAGGCGCTAGTCTGCACGCACTAATCACCCCTTCCAGCAGGCGGCCATCGTTGTCGTTTCTGGCCGCGACTAGCTAGCTTGAACCCATTCAAACACAACGACCACAAGCGACCGCAATCCGGCGACCTGAGGGTTTTCGTTGCTGGAATCGGTGCGCTGGGGAGCGGTACAATAGGTCGCATGTCTACTGGTCCCACGCCTCGCCGCCGCCGCTGGTATCAATTTGGCTTGGGGACGATTCTGACGGTGATCATCGTCCTTTCGATTCCACTTGCATGGGTTGCAAGGGAGCGAGGCAAGTCACTGCGAGAACAGCGAATCGCTGACCAGCTTCGCGAGCGCGGCTTCAAGACCGTCATGCTCGCCGGCCCCTATGACTCGTGGGCACTGGAATTGATACACAAGTCGCCACCACAAGGTTGGTGGCGCGATTTCGCCAGACTCCTTCTGGGGAAGAGAATTCTTTTGGTATACGATCCGCCGCCTGATTTCAGTGACCTCACCTTGCTCGCCGGGCTTACGAACTTGCAAGGGCTACACGTCAACTCCCCGCCCGTCAGCGACATCAGTCCGCTTTCCGGGTTCCCGAAACTTGTGGTGCTAGTCCTAAAGGGCGCGGACGTAAGCGACCTCACCCCGCTAGCTGGGCTGAAAAATTTAGAAGTCTTGCACATCGGCGGTGGTGCAGTTAATGACCTCTCGCCATTGGCCGGACTCCACAAGTTGCGCATGCTTTGGCTTCACTCTACGAACGTCAGTGACCTCACGCCTCTCGCCGGACTTACAATCCTGGAGACGTTCGTCGCGCGGTTTGAACCTATCCCCCTGTCGCAGCTCGAATTCTTGCAAGAGGCCCTGCCGAATTGCAGAGTCAGCAACGATCGGTTTGCCATCGAGCTATTGAAAATCCGAATTAGGAAACCGTGATCGCATGAGCCACCTTTGAATTCGATCGCAATAATTCGGCAATCGCAGTCGGGTGACCTGGGGTCGTATCGTTGCTGGAATCAGTATCCCGGTGAGCGATACAATACGTCGCATGCCCCAAGCACCATCCACCCGCCGCCGCTGGTATCAGTTCGGCCTGGGAACGATGTTTGTCCTGGTGACAGTGGTCGGGGCATTCTTTGCCTACCACATCAATTGGATTAGGCAGCGGCACGAGGCTAGAGCATGGCTGGGCATGCAGATGATTGGCGGATCATTCGCCGTCCCCCTCAAGCCGCCCTCTTCCTTTCCGTGGATGCTAAAACTATTAGGCGAGGAACCAAATCGACTTATTCTTATGCGACATGGGCCGACTGAACATTACCAAGGTAGGCGTCCAATTCCCGATGAATACCTGCAACTTGTGCATCGCGTTGAGAAGTTGTTTCCTGAGGCCGTCGTGAAGGATGTGACTTGGAAAGCATGGGACGACGAGGAAGAGGAGAAGCCAGAATCAGCACCACAATCCTAAGTCGCTGCCCGTAGCGACCGTTCATCGACGATACTGGCCGCGACAAGCCTGAACTCCTTTGACACAGCGACCCAGGCAATCGCAATCCGGTGACCTGGGGGCATTGATGGAATCAGTATCCCGGTGAGCAGTACAATGGGTCGCATGCCCCAAGCACTATCCACCCGCCGCCGCTGGTTTCAGTTCGGTCTTGGGACGCTGCTCATGGTGGTGACTTTAGTCGCTCTCGTCCTGAGCTGGGAGCTGCGCCTCGTCCGCAAGCGACAAGATGCCTTGGCAATGATCAGCGAACGCCAGGGAGTAGTTGAACGTCCCATTGGTCAGACCGTTTTGGCGAGGCGAGGGGAATTGTGCGGCGTAGCTCGCGATTACGAATCTCCCACCTTGCCCTTTTGGAGAGTATGGCTCGGAGACGCTCCGGTCGATTGCTTCTTGCTTCCAGCCGTAACTTTCTCGAAGGAGGAGATGCTTGGAATTGCTCGGGCATTTCCTGAGTCTGATGTTTGGCGAGTCGATGATGCGGGCAATGCGATTGATGCGGTGAACACCGGCGAGTCGTATTAGTCTCCATGCCCCCAGCCCACAAGACCCGCCGCCGCTGGTATCAGTTTGGCCTGGGGACGATGTTCGTGGTGGTGACGGTCTTTGCCATCGGGTTGGGGTGGGCGATGAAAGGCATCGGAGAGCGCCGTGAAGCGGTTGAGAATATCAGACGCCATCTTGGACTTGCAGCTCACCATGCTGAGATAGGACCGGATGGGCGGACTCGTGTAATAAATCTGGCTCCCTTCTGGCGACGGTGGATCGGCGACGAATCATGGAGGTTTATTGAAGTGCCAGAAAACACGAGCGACGTAGAGATGGAAAGACTCAAGCGACTTTTCCCAGAGGCCGAGACACTGCGACGGCGCCAGACTTTGGCACCACAGTCTTAAGACACCACCCGCAGCCGGCCTTCGTTGACGTTTCTGGTCCCGACCTAGGCGACAAGGTATTGTCTGGGGTCCGTTCGCTCTGCAGACCGTGGACGACGTAGCCAGCCAGGACGAGATAATCTGGTCAGATGCGGACCTGGTAGGATCGGCGGCCTATGCCCCGGGGAATCGGTTTTGGTGTCGAGAGCGTTTCTCGTGACGCACGGTTTACGCGCTGCACAGCGGATGATAAATTCTTATATCTGTGCAAGTTGTGCCCCACTCTCGTGGGTCAGCAGCCGGCTTCTGGCGCAGCCTGGATTGATACGGAGATTGGCCAGTTCGTCCTAGCGTTTGGGGTACACGCGTGAGGGAGCCATTGGATCCGTATCTTACCTGGCTGAAGATTCCGCCCGAGCGACGCCCGCCGTCGCACTATGACCTGTTGGGCCTAGAAGCCTTGGAAGCCGATGCGGCGCGCATCGAGCAGGCATCGGTAGATCGTGCCGAGTTCTTGCAAAGGCTGATGTACGGCCCAGACGGTGCGATCGCATTGCGTGTGTCACGCGAGATAGGCATGGCATTCGCCGTGCTGTGCGATCCCGCGAGCAAGCAAGAATATGACGAGACCCTGCGATCCGCTATTGAGTCCGGCTCGCCCACGCCAACGGAAGTGTCACCGCCGGAAGCGCCACCGGACGAGGCCAAGTCGGAGGTAGGTGGGCCCCCCGTGGTCGCCGTGCCTCCGGTCGAGATCGATCCGAATGCAATAACGATCGACCAGCACGCCGGATCAACAACGACCGAAACCGAGGTAACGTCGTCAAATGCCCAACTTGTATGGCTCGTTTCGGGGGGTGTCCTGGCGGCTGTGTTGATCCTCGGGCTCGGTGGGATGTGGAATCGGCTGCGATCATCCCCTGCTCCCGATGTCAAGAATGGCGTCGAGGTTGCAATCGTGCCCGCGGACGTGGATCGCACGGTTACCACGGCAGAAGATGCCAAGCAGGCCGCGCCGATCAAGCAAGCAGCTACAGCGCGAAACGGTGCCGAGCCGTCGCCCGCGAAGATTCCGGCGGGAACCTCTCAGGCTGTGTCATCGCCTGCGATTCCGGCTGGTGGAATCACGGAAATCGAGGGGCGCCTGACGGGCATCTCTTGCCGTTCAGGCGAGCTGCACCTGTTGATCGAACGGGAAGAGACAAAGGGCGAAGAAGCGAAACTTGTCGAGCTCGTGTCGACCAACTTTGCCGTTGTCCAAGGAGCTCAGGACTATCTGGAGGGGGACGCCGTACGTGTGGGCTCGCGCCCGATCGAAGCGCCGTCGCCGTCGCCGAAATATCGACTCGATTCCGACGGTGAGATTCGCGAGTTGACGCGGCTCGAGCGATTGGGAGAGTATCACTCGAAGGTCGAGATCGACAAGCCGCGACCGTCCTCTTCTTTTCGCAAGGAAGTTCTCGATGATCAACTGATTCAGCTTGCGCATTTTTTCCCAAACGAGGGGAGCGAAGTCCACTTTCATGCACGCTATGCCGGCATCGACGACGACTCGATTGTGGTGAGTTCCGGTATTGCGGAAGACATCACGGCGCGGATTCAGATTCCGTACGAGAATTCTGAGTCAGTGTTCGCTGACTTGGCGATTGATGACGACGTGACCGTTGTCGGGTCGTTCGTTGGTCCACTGGAAGACAACGAGGTCGCGTTGAAATTCATCGCTATCAGCAAGGCCGGTGGTCTGGCAATGCAGATCAACCTGAAGGATCTTGAAAAGGCGCATCCTGAGGTCAATGCGAACAAGTCGGTGGTGCGCGTCATCGTAAAAAAGGCCGACGAGGAAGTGGAAGCAACGGGATTTGTTGTGGGCGCATCCATCATCGCCACCAACTTCCACGCTGTTGAGAATTCGGTCGATGTCGAGGCGGAGCTCGCCGATGGTGCGAAAATCGTCATCAGTGGCGTCTGGGCCGTTGATCCGGACCGCGACATTGTGCTCTTGGCGACGCAGCAGCCGCTGCCCTGCCCAGCCTTGGCGCTGGCGAAGAGCTTGCCGAAAAAGGGTGACGCCGTGTTCGCACTCGGCGCGCCACCAGGGCAAGCATTCGAGTCTCGCGCGGGGACCGTAATCTCGGTTCAGACGAACGACAAATTCCAGTCGGAGGTTCGCTTCCGGGGTGGCCACGCGGACTTGAAATGGTTGGAGATTTCCGCACGCGTCGCGGCCGACAATAGCGGCGGCCCGTTGATAAATTCTGCCGGCGAAGTTGTGGGCATAAACACGTATCTCGAGCAAGCAGATCACGTGAACGTGGCGGTATCGATCGACGACATTCGCGAGGTTCTTGCCCGCAAGAAGCCGGTGACGCCGCTGGCGAGCTTGCCCAAGCGGACGATGGAAGCAGAGCTAAAGGCGTCGGGCGCCGTGAAACCCAGTGGTGCAACCAAGAAGACCAAACGCGACGGGTCGTCTACGCTGGGCATTGAGCTGCCGACTGGCAAAGTGCTCGACATCGAGGAATTGTTCATCAAGCCATACAAAGCCAAAAGCGCCAATCTCAAGCCGGATACAAAGACCGACCATTATCGCGCCGAATTCAAGCATCCGAATGGTAAAGTGGCAGACGTTTTGATCGCCAGGAGAGGAATTCTCGACGGCATCGCGCTTGCTAAATATGCGGACGGAGACACTGCTGCGTTTGGCACGTACGCACAGGGAATATTGCACGGAATCCTGCTCACCTGGGATGAACGCGGGCGAAAGGTTCTCTTCGGACAGTATCGCAATGGCCGAGAGCATGGTTTTATATGCCTGTTCAAGAACGGGGACTTGTGGTTCGTGCAAGAGTCGGACCGCGGCAAGACAAGCATGTCCTATGTGTTCAAGGAAAACCAAATTCTGAAGAGTTATCAGGCCGACGACACCGCTGACGAACTGCTGGCGCCGGCCATCAAGGAGCTGGCAGCAAAGAAGAAGGAGCTGCAACTGGCAGCGACAAAGGTAAAAGAACAGGTTCAGGACGTGTACAAGGACGCGCAAAAGAAACGTGCAGTGCAGAAAAGCAAAGCCGGTCGGGCAAGCGCGGTCAAGGACGCCGCGCAACGTGACGCCATGAATAATTCCGCCGTCGAGGGTCTTCATCGAAGAGCGATGGGGAAGTAGACGTCGTAAAAGATTTTCCCCTCTCCAATGACGTGCATGAACCGTACGACGTTCTGCATCGCCAACGTGCGCGGACGCCGTTTAGGGGAAGGCGGTGCTTGACGTCGAACGCCACGGTAGCCATTCTTCGCAGGCTTTCCATCGCAGGCACGCGCTTGCGACACTTACTTTGGAAAGAGACTGCCACACTGCGGGCATTTCACTAGCGGCGCATCGCTGGGAGGAATTCGCAATCGCTTGCCGCAATGCGGGCATTGGCAGGCAATTCCTGGAGGCCGCGCGTCCGATGGCGGAGGTGAAGCAACTGGCCTTTCTGCGGGCGGAGCGGTTGCGGTTTTTGGCTTGGGTGCAGATACCTTTGTTTCGTTCGCACGGACCGAAATCTGCGGCGTTTGTTCACTCGCCGGTGCGGTCGGCATGGCCTTTAACTCGTGGTTGCATAGCAGGCACGCGACTGTCGTGCCAAGGTCCACATCCTCGAGCAACATGTACTTGTTGCAACTTGGGCACTTCGAAATGAACGGCATAGAGGGTGTCACCACGACAAACAATATATGACTGGCAATTTGACGGCGGCCTGGCGATTCTGCCTCAACGAATTTCGAGATTCTGGACGAATTCAGACTCTTGGCAAATCTCGTCCTCGGTCAACCCTGCCCGCAGCTGCATGTCGGTCTTAACAAAGCGGCCCGTCGTCATGTCGAGCACGGTCACGCCGATTCTTCCATTGGCCGCATATTCCAAGCGCACCTGCATGGGCGCCCCCGCCGGCAAGTGATTGGAGAAATTCTTGACCGCCCAACTGCCGACCTTTGTGTTGTCACGCAGCTCTCGTGAGTCGCCTTCGAAGACATGGATGTCTAGCTTCGACGCGGACCCTTCGGCAAGACGGTACATCTTGCTCTTGGCGGCGGGAAGTTGCGTATTCTTTTTAATTAATGACGAGAAACCCAATTCACCGCCGCGTAGGGCGGCCACGCCCAGGCCAAAGGCGCATACGTTGACGACGCCCACGCTTCTCAACTCGTCGCAGACTTCTTCCAGCAATCCGACCTGCAGCACGTCGCTGCGCGAGGCCATGATGCCGGCATGAATAGCGGCCCCGCGCGCC
Organism: Pirellulales bacterium; assembly: GCA_036490175.1. Taxonomy (NCBI): domain Bacteria; kingdom Pseudomonadati; phylum Planctomycetota; class Planctomycetia; order Pirellulales; species Pirellulales bacterium. The sequence continues at coordinate 11,138 of DASXEJ010000022.1, forward strand.
ACGACCTGGTCCGGGTCGAGACTGTCGTCGGGCGTTTTTCCGCTCAGCCGGGCTAGCATCTGGCTCACCATCGGCATTTTCGTCGAACCACCGACAAGCAGGACACGATCAATGTCACTCCATCCGAAATCGGATTGACCGAGTGCCGTGCCGGTCTGCCGCAGCACCAGGCCGGTTTGTGTTTGGGTCTCAATGAGCAAGTCGCGGGTCATGTCGTTGAACGCGGATTGCGACAGCTCCGTGCTCATCTCGTGCCCCGCATAGGTGTATTCCAACTGCGCGGTCGGAAACTCGCTGAGCAGAACCTTGGCCTCTTCAGCCTTGGTCAGCAAGGCGTCGCGATTCTTGCGCGAGACCTTCGCATCCTGCGCTTGCAGTGGATTAACGCCGAACAGGCGCTCGAATCGTAGCGCTGCCTCGCTTACGATCCGGTCGTCCCAGTCCTTACCGCCCAGTTGCGCATGCCCGCCACTGGCCAACGTCTTGAACTCGTTCAGTGCCAGGCGGACAACGCTGACGTCGAAGGTCCCCCCGCCAAGATCGTAGACCAGTGCGGTCATTTGCCCAGACGGCATGTCGATTTTCCGGCCTGCGCGGACACGTTCGTCAGGCCCCTCCAGGCGATATGCCAATGCTGCCGCGGTCGGCTCGTTAACTATGTCCAAGACGCGCAGGCCGGCGATTCGTCCGGCGTCCTGGGTTGCCTTTCTGCGGGCGTCGTTGAAAAACGCGGGCACGGTAATGACCGCATTCGAAATCGGTCCTACTCTCTTCTCGGCGTCGAGCTTGAGCTTGCGGAGAACGATGGCCGACAATGTCTCTGGCCGCATTTTTCGGCCATCGACTTCTGAAGAAAAGTAACGTTGTCCCATGTCGCGCTTGACGAACATGGCAACGCGTTCGGATTCAACCCCCGCCATTTTCTTGGCGGCCTCTCCGACTCTGGCGGAATCGCCCTTGAGATAGACGACGCTCGGCGTGCGCGGCTCGCCGGTGCGATTGGGGATTGTTTTGACGTGCCCATGCGCATCAAAATGAGCAATCACCGAATAGGTGGTGCCCAGATCAATTCCGACGAGATTCTCCGTATCATCGCTAGGCATGAGGTCGACAAAAGGACGGGGATAACCGCGAAAAGATGCACTGGGGTCGCATCCTAACACAAGTGAAAAGTTCGGGCAATTCGCCCCGCTTATGCCGGCCCCCTTGCGTATTTAAAGAAACGCGACCGGCGGCGCATGCCGCATTGATCCGGTGTCGGAGCAGACGAATTTAAAGATGCCCTGTGTGGCGTCAGCAGCCAGGGGCGTCGATATGCTTGAGCCGTCCCTGTTCTATCACGGCGATCCGATCGGCCATGCGCCGCGCTTCGGAGGGCGAGTGTGTCACATAGATGGTGGTCACCGACCTATTGCGCACTATGCCCTCCAGCAATTCGACGAGTTCATTGCGCAGGTCCTCATCGACATGCGCCAGTGGCTCGTCGAACAGCAGTACGTTCGGATCAATGACCAAGGCTCGCGCGATGGCCAGGCGCTGCGCCTCGCCGCCACTTAGCTCGCCGGGCGGGCGGTCCCAGGCACGGCGGGGCAGCTTCATTTCATCGAGCGAGAGCTCCGCCCGCGTGCGACGTTCGCTCCGCCCCAAGTGGTGCAGCACGGCCTCGATATGCTGTCGTGCGGATAGATGCGGCCATAACGACAGGTTTTGGAAAACCATGCCGATCTTCGGCACTCGCGCGGCGCCGGAATCGTCGGCTGCGAATGCAACCGACCCTGCCGTGGGATCATCCAGACCTGCGATGATTCGCAGCAATGTGGACTTGCCAGCCCCCGACTTGCCTAGCAGGCCAAGAGAAGTCCCAGTCTCGATGGTCAAATCAATATGATCGAGCGCAACGTGATCACCGTATCGTTTCACGACGCCGCGACAGTGAATCGTTACACTTGCGGTCATGGCGATGTAGATCGTATGTGACAACCGCGCACGACGAGGCGCTACAGTGGTTCGAGGCGGCGGTTGGTGAGTAAAAAGTAGATGAATGCCGGAACGACGGCTAGTACTAGCTGTAAAAGCGCCAGACTCGCAGTGACGTAGGGAGGACCGAAGTGCAAAAAGGTGAGCAAGCGCAACGCAAGCGTGCCAGAGCCGGGGGCACAAAGCAGCTGGCTTATCTCGACATCTGCCATGGAAAGCGCTGATGCTATAACAGCGGCTGCGGCAAGATGGGGCGCCATCAACGGTCCGACAATCCAGCGTGTCTGCTGCCAACGATTCATGCCGGACAACTGTGCGGCCTCACGCCAATTCGGAGACATGCGTGCGTAGCCGTTGGCGACAATGTGCGCCCCGAAGGGCAAGGCATGGTACGCCAGGGCCAAGACGAGCAAAATTCCGCTGTCCCCTAGCCAAGCGGCATCGACCCAATCCTGATAATGGAAGAACCGGGCATAGGCGAGTCCAATCACGAGCGCCGGAAACGCCGCCGGCGCCATCGTCAATAGTGTGAGGGGCAGAAATCTCGGACGTGCGTAATACGCACCACATGTCAGCCCAAGCCCGCATGCTGCCAAAGTTGCTGCGACCGCCAGGCACAAGGTATTGAAGGTCTCGGGAAGCGCTTCCTGCACGGCGGCGACGAATCGCGAAAACGAACTGCACTCATACACCAGCGCACCGATCGGCAACAGAATTGCCAAGGAAGAATAGATCAGCAGGAACCCGCCAAAAACCCAGGTGAGTGGACGTGGGGCGCGAGCCAAGCTGGTGCGAGCTACATGTCCGTCGACATATCTTCGTCGTCGCTCCTGGATGACAAAGGCCGTTGTCGCGGCCAAGGCAATCGAAACCAGTGGGGCCGCGGCGCGCGCCGCTCCGGCCTGATCCAAATAGTTCGACATCCGCAAATAAACATATGTGGGATACAACCGGCACTGCAGCACATTGGGCACCGCAAAATTGCCGATAGCCAACGCGAACGTCAACAAAGCCGCGGCAATTATTTCCGGGGCTAGCGATCTCAACATCCAAGTGATTCGCGCTGGCGCGCTAAAATACAACCGCGCAGCATCGAAGCCGGCATGGCCCAAGCGCGCCATGCCGCGCCCGATCAGAACCATCGCCAAGGGAGTATAAATCTGAGAGAGGACGATCGTGGTGCCGATGTAATGACCGCCATCTATAGCGCCAGGCACGCTTCGCCAGCTGGAGCCAAGGCAACGATCGACGATGCCACCGGGACCATAACAATACATTCCGCACAGGGCCCAGACGGTGGCCGGAGCAACAAAGGGAATTAGCCACAGCGCCGCCAGTATTTGCCGACCGGGTAGCCGCGTTAGAACGACAAACGCCGCCAACAAAGTACCCTGTGCCAGTGAGAGTAGAGTCGCACAGACTGCCACCGCCACGCTTGCCGACAAGGCCGCGCCGTTGATAATCGCCGGCTCGCCGGCTTGCCACAACGCGGGTCGTCGATCCAACAACAACAGCCACACGGCAGGAAAGCTCAACGCGACAACTGCCGCTATCGATAACCATGGCCAGTGCGACTCGCGGCCTCGGCGAGATGCGCCTGGGGCGGATCGGCCAATCATCGGTGGAAATGCTCCAGAGTCCACCGGCTGCTCTCTTCCAGCTTGTCGAGCAGCTGCTGGTCGCTTATATCAAACCAGCGCGGAGTGGACTCGCCTTCTTGCCCTGCACCGATCGTGCCACCTCGAATGGCCATATACCCGCTCGCCTGACCACAGAGCATCGACTCTACGTCGGCGGAAACGAGATAATCCACAAGAGCGCGTGCCGTCGCGGGATGAGGCGCCTGTTCGATCAGGCACACGGTACACGGGCACAAAAACGTTCCGATCGTATCCTGATCAGGAAGGATCATCTCGACCGGCTCATTGGCTGCTTGCCCTTCACGCACGTCGTCTGTATCCGTCAGCCCAATGAGAACACCGCCGGACGATTCATCATGCCTGGCCACCAGGTTTTTCACCATGGCGTTGCCATCGACAATTTGCACGTCATTGGCGAGCAACTCTCCGAGAAACTGCTGCGCGCGGTTGCTGCCAATGGTGGCAAACAAGGCCGCAATGTGGGCCTTGGTCGTGCCGAATTGCGGATTGGCGATGGCGACTTTTCCGCGCCATTTAGGGTCGGCCAACTCAAAGATGCTGCGCGGAACTTCGGCAGGAGCGAGATGTTTCGAATTGTAAACGATCACACGAGCCCGCGTCGCGACAGGGGTCCACAGGCCAGACTCCGGCTTGCCGTGGGTGGGTATGTCCTGTGCGGCGGGAGATTCATACGCGGCGAGCACTCCGGCTTGTGCCAAAAGGCAGGTCTGAGCCAGTTCGTTATTCCAAAATACGTCGCAGCGAGGATGGTCGGCCTCGGTTAGTAGCCGCGCCACCAGGCCAGTGGTCTTGGCCGCTTCGGCATCGTACACCGCGCGCACTTTTATTCCGCTGCTATTCTGAAACCGGTTGAGAATTGTCTCCGCGCGGCTGCGATCTATGGCAACGTACACGACCACTTCGTTGGTGTTACGTGTACAGCCAAAGACTATCGGCGCCATCGCGACTAACCCCATCGTCAACACCGCGCCGCGCCTGTTCATTTCTCATTTAACTCCACTACCGCGCGCGATACTAATAAGGACTCGGCGTCAGTATACCAGGGGTAGAGTTTATACAGCAGCGATACATCGGCGAGCACTGCATCCTTGACGACGGGGAATCGGACCTCGACGGTCTGGCCGGCGCGAATCTTGTCCGCGCTGGCTTCCCCGCGGAAGGGCGTTACGCCTTTGATCGTGTCTTGTTGCGAAAGCACGATCTCGCCATCGGCGGCGCGTTCGATAATTTGCACGATCAACATGCGATGATGTCGTTCGCCTGGAAAGTTATGGCCTGTGGTTTCGTTGGCAAGGCGCACCACAACCTGCTCGGAATCCCGCGCGGCTTCCATGCGAACGCCACTGCGGACGGTGGCGTCGTCGTGCCCACCCAGGAATGCATGGCTGCGCCCCTTCCCGGTGCCCGCGAGCATCGGCATGTGGCACGTCTGGCACTCCTGCCGTTTGGACGCGAAGGAACTTGCCGACCAATCTTTTTGAGATGCTACGTGGCAGACTCCACAAGATGCACTCGACATGAACAAGGGAGACTCGGTGGGGCGGCAGGGAGCATTTGCGATCGTGCGACGCGCGGCGACCCCGCCATCGGGCAACTGATGGCACGTTAAGCAATTTACGCCCGACTCGACATCGGCAACCCGCAGGACCGGCTCCGCGTCAGGCGATGCCAGCGTCGGCTCGGCGGCATGGCATGATTGGCACTTCCGGTCAAAGCCAAAGGTGCCGAATGATGCCTGTACCGTCGCGTCGCGCCATGCGCGGGCGTGCATCGACGCCTCCCACTCGCGCCAGGCGTCTTGATGACATTGCTGACAGGAGGTGTGGTCGAGTTTTGCGCCGTCGCCGGCAGGTATGCTCGTGCGACGCGAATTAATCCCCGTGACAACAAACAATGCGGCTATGAGCAATCCGAAGACTGCGGCCACGAATATGCGGACCGTGCGCGCCACTTGAGCTTTCATCGGAAAAGTGGCCGTCGTCCTTGTTCACTGCGAATGATCATTGGCGTCATTGTTCCGATTCGGACTCGGCGGGTGCGGCTGTTCCGGACGGCGGCACGGTCGCGTCGCCGTCCTGTGCGTCGGGACTTTGAATCTGCTGCAACTGCTTTGACAATTCGCCCAATTGCTCGATGCTGCGGCTGATCTTTTCCAACTCGGCGCGATCTTCGGGCTGCTCTGAATCCTCCAACTGCGACGCGATGGAAACCAATTCCTCGATCTTGGCGCTATTCGTAAGAATGAACTTCTGCGCCGTGAGGTAGTCATTCACTTTGATCAACGCCTCGATCGCGGCTTTCGCCTGAGGCAGGACATCCTCCACGCGACTTATATCTTCGTCGACCCACACCTCGTAAACGAACTTGCGCGCCTTTTGTTGCTCGGGCGACTTGATCTTCCATGCCTCTTTCAGCCGCTCTACGCGTTGCAGGACTTTGGGTTGGTCCGGCAATTCCTGGAGAGATTGTTCGTAATTGGTGATCGCCTCGTCGAAGTCGCCCGATTGCTCTTTCGCTTTGCCGATGTCAACCGCCACCTTCGCGCGAGCGCGCTGATCGTTGACCTTGATGACTTCGCTCAGGCTGCTTTTCATGGCCTCAACCGTGCGCAGGTCGTTTTCGATCTGGTCGAGGGAAGCGCTGATTCCGGCGAATCGTTTGGCAACGTCGATTTTCAGGCTTTCTGCCTCTTTGCGCAGCCGTAAGGTGAGAAGCTGCGCGGGCGAGGCCAATTGATGCAAATCGTCGGCCAATTGTTCTGCACGCTTAAGGGCCTCTTCGTAACGTTTGTCCTGCTTGAGTGCGTTGATTTCGTCGACACCGAGGGTGTGAAAACTGCGCAGAAAGAACAGGTCTCGGATCAAAGAATGTATGCGTCGTTCGAACTCAGCCTTCATGCCGGCCGCGCGGTCGCGGGGAATCCGCACCGTCGCCTCGATGGACTCCGACGTGATCACCAGCGGCAAAAGGAACTCGTCGCTATGTCCCTGCGTGATTTTGATAAACGCCAGCCGATTTAGGGGCTTTTTGGAGACCACGTAACCATTGCGATCAGGCGCCCCTAGGAGATCGGCATCCGTGATCTCGGAGAAGCCGCGATCATTGGCATACACGATGCAGTTCGATAACGGATCACGGGTCCGTTCATCTTGAATTCGCAAGGTAAAGTCCCCTCGCACCGGCGAGATTTTAATCGCCTCGAAGCGCACGACGCGGGATCCTGTTTGCCAGGGGTTCTTCAGATTGGTATGAGCGTGGTACTCAATACCATTTTTTCCTTGATCAACTACCACCACGGTATTGGGGATCTCGCTATGAACAAGCGAGCCGTCGGGGCGTTTCTCTACCCTGACTACTTGCATAACGCACGGCAGCTGCAGAACTTGATCCAGTTCGTTTTGCCACTTGCTGCCTTGGAATTTCAACTCCACCCGTCCCTCGTGGAAAAGTACCGTCGCCACAGGGCTGAACCCCTGGCAAATGGCCAGACAAGCGTCCTTGCCGACCAGTTGCCGATCGGAGATCGACGTGCTACGCACCGGTCCCAGTTGCTGCGTGCGCCCATCCCAGCGACGGAAGCGGATCTGGTATCCCGCCGTGGCGCGCTGGAAATCGAGGATCAAAACCTGCGGTTGCACGTGGTTTTCGATCAATGTCACCGATACCAGGTTCTCTAAATCTTCGTCGCCAAGCTGGGCGCGCACGGCTGCCAGGCCGACGTCGTTATCGTCTTTGCGTTCGGCATCCCCCGCGGCCTGTCCGTTTAAAGCGTCGTAGAGCTCGACTTCCACATTGACTAATGGACCGAAATAGCTGGTCAAGTGGTCCGAAATCTGGCGACGAATCCGATCGATAAAAAATCGTGAGAAGAGCGGTGTCTTGCTAAATCGCAAAACGACAACCAATCGGTAGGGCTCGCCGGCGTCTAACGACAGCAACTGATCGTCGGCTCGCGCGGAGCACGCGATCGCAAGAATAGCCAGGAGAATAAATAGTACGCGCAACGTACGCACCGATTAGGGCCTCGCGGGAGTAAGCGACCAGTCCTGGACATCGCCAAAAAGCGTCCAGGGGTCGAGTGTAATGTTGTGCAGCCGATCACTGACGGCCACGTACGTATCCAGTTGCCAAAGCGGAATCACGATGGCGTTGGTGGCGATGTGCTCATGGATCCTGTTAGTCAACTCGCGGATCTTTGCAAATCTTTTATGCTCGCGCAATTGGAAGAACAGATTTACTAGATCGGGATCTGGGTCGTAGCCCATGAAGTTCGTGCCGGGGTCCTTGGCCTTTGGATCGAATAGCGGCCAGAGCCAATAGGTGGCATTCAGAAAGTCGTGCCGCCAATAGACCAGATCGAAGTCGTGCTGCTTGACGACACGATCGTAAAACTCCCGGACGTTTACCGGTTCGATCTCGATCTCGACCCCGACGTTTTGCAAGTCGTCTTTGATGCGGCCGCAGGCGATTTCGGTATTAGGGTCATCGTTGGGATACAGGAGGGTAATGGGTCGAATCGTACCGAGTTTCTTCTTGGCAAGATCCAGGAACGAACCGGCTTTGATTCGCTGAAATTGTGGCACCGTCGTGTTGTACGCCCACGAATCGTGAGGAAATGGTCCGGTGAGCTGACAATTGGCCCGGTCGTGCGCGTTTTCGCGAAAGTACTGGTTCAGAACTTCCTCGCGATCGATGGCGTGGGCGATCGCGAGCCGAAAATTACTGTCCGCAAGCGGCGTATTGGGCTGCGCATAGTTGGGCGCCAAGAAATACACGCTCGGAGTATTCAGGCGCTGCAGCGTGCTCTGTTTGCCGGCATGCGTGAGCGCATCCCGATGGGCTTTCCGGACGCCGTAGATCATGTCGACTTTCCCGGCGAGGAATTGGTCAAAGCCGGGCTGCGGCTCCATCTGGTGGAATTGAATCTCTTTGATCCGCGGCAATCCGCGCTCACGGAAGCGCGGATTGGCCCGGAAGCGCACCGTATTTTGCCGGCGTTCGGCAAGAAAGTAAGGCCCGGTGCCCACGGGTCGCTCGTTCAATTCCTCGAGAGCCACTTCGACGGGTGTGCCTTGCGGAAATCGATACTTCGGCAAGATCCAAAAGTCCATGAACGACATGGGCTGCCAATGGTCCATTTTCAGCAGCAAATCAACGCGAAACGGATCACCATGATCGTGGCTGACATTTTCCAGCATCGAAACTTGCGCGCTCGCCCAGGGATTTTGTCGTTGCAGTTGCTCAGTCCAGATCACGTCCTCGGCGGAGAAGTACATGCGGGCTTCCCCCTTCTGATCGTGATCACACCATTCGCAGCGCCGCAATTGGAATTGTCGGCCGCGCGCCAGCGGAACCGGGGAATCCTCAGCCAGGCAGGGACGGTAATACAGCCCGCCGTCCACGCAATTGGTCCAGCGCACCAGGCTTTCGAAAATCAGAGATGCGGCATGGCGATCGACCGGAGTCTGCACCGAGAAGGGAGAAAAGTTCATCGGCAAATAGGGATACGCGCAGCGCATGATGGGATATTCTTTGTCCCAGGCCTGACGATTGAGATCGACCAGGTCCAGCTCGGGCCAAATCTCTTGCGCAGCATCCAGGTATTGGGCAGCCCGTTCCCGGTCGCCGCTCGTATTCGCCTCGGCTGCCAGCTTGACCTGCCCTCGCGCCAGGTCAGCCATTTCGCGGCGCAAAAGCGCGGCGCCGCTGCTCTCGCGTGACCGGAGAGCGTGATCGAGATCGGCCAGCCGATCTCGCGCCTCGGAATACTGCTCTTGTTCGAACGCGCGGCGCGCTAGCCGCAAATAGGCGGCGTCATACCGATTGAGGAGTTGTACTCCGTCAGGATCCACTTCGGCGAATTGACTCTTCAGTTCGTCACACTTTTGTGCGGCTTCCAAATAGTGTCCCTGCGCTATCAAAGCGTCTACCGCACAAAGTCGCAGGTTATAGAGCGCCACCAAAAGCGGCTTGTGCAATAAGGCGCCGAATTTGTAATCCTTGCGCAGGTTGCGCTGGACTGCGGAATCGTGCTCATCGACGCCGTACTCGAGAATCTTCGTGGCGATCTTAAAGGCACTTGCCGGGCGCTTGCTGGAGACGACCCAAGCGGAACCCGGCTTCGTCAACTCTTCGAGGGAGACATTCAATCGTTCCGCGGCGGCACTCAGTATTCGATTCTCAAAGTATTGCACTTCCTTGATGTCGGCCCCCGGAATATTCCAGGGGATGGCCGCTTCGCGTGTCGTCCCTTCCTTGTAATACAAAAACTTGTACTCGCGCGCAGGCTCGATAAACGTGACATCCAAAAAAGTGGGTAGCAACTGTACCTTAACGGGGAGCTTGCGACTTCGAACAACGATCCAATCACAGGGGTGAAGTCGTACATCAGTTGGCAACGCGGACGTTGCATCCGCCGGACGTGCCGGTTTTGTCGTGGTGGACGCCGCACCACTCTCCTCTTCGGCTTCCTCAGCGGCCGGCGCAGCGGCGTCGGTTTTGGTGGGCTCGGCGCCGTCTTTTTGATCGGCCGGTTCCGCGTCATCCTCCGACGCGTCGAGCTTCGATCGCGCCGGCGCTTCCTCCTTTGGCGGCGCTGCCAGGGCTTGCGCCTGCGGCGGCCCCCACCCGGTGCCGCCCAACAGGGCCAGCATAAGGAGGATCGTTCCTTTGACAATTGTGCGAATCATATTTGCTCGCTCGGTAGCGTTCTGGCCGTCAAGGGGACACGAGGGTCATCATCATTTTATAGTCGGCGGCCTCATCGAAGCCCGCCTTACTGCAGGTGTCGTGCATGTGCGACAAGATTTGGCGCGCGAGCGAAAGGCGGTCTTCGCCGGCTCCGCGAGCGACGGCCAATGCCGATCTGTAGTAAGTCAGCGCGGCCTCTGGTTTGTCGATATCCGCGAAGTGAGCGCCAATATTGTTCAGTATTTTGCTGCGGTCTCCGTCATCAACCGCATACTTTGCCAAGGCGCGCAGCACGCCGACCACGCGTTTATCTTGGTCGGAAATGGTTTCCGACGTCTGGTAATTTGGCACAGCCACGTCCTCATGCGACGGACGCGCGGGCGATTGTTGCATATCAAGGCGCATTTGCGAGATCGCCGACGTAATGCCGAACACGTTCGCGACGTTAAAGACTTCGGCCAGGTCGATCTCGGCCGATGCCCGATCCCGGGCGCCGCGGCGTACGAGACACTCAGCAAGGTTTAGATGCGCAGGCGCGAAACAAGGATTGATGGCCAATGCCCGATGAAATGTGCGTTCGGCGGCCTGCCAGTGGTCTTGAGCGGCATAAGCGGCCCCCCAAAAATTAAGTAAGAACGGTGTTCCATGTACGTCCATCGCGCGCGCGCCGCGCTGCAGAAGCTCTCGATCTCGCACCTTTTCGTCCACGGCGAAGAAGCGCCGCATCTTACTGTATTCATCGATGAAGTCCTTTTCGATTTCGGCCGTAATCGCTGTTTCGTTCTGCCGAAAGCGAACTCGGTGCGACCCGCGCGAGAGAAACAAGAAAGGCGCCGGCGACGCGGACAGCTCGGCAAGGTTAGAGAGTGGCAGCCGAAATCCATCGACATCCACCATGGCGGCGCCGGCGGGAATACGAATACTGTAGCGAGCCTGAATCGTTTGGCAGCGAATGTCGTCGTATTCCACAGAAATGCCCACCATGCCCGGTCCGCGCTTCGGGCGCTCGCCGGACTTGACAGCATCTTTTGCAGGTCGCGGCGCCGAGCGCTCCAGCTGCGACGACTTGGGGCCCGCATCCGCCGGAGAAGTCGCCGAGGTGCGGGTCTGCGGTGTTTCGCTCGCGGCGCGCGATCGCGGCAACGTCGGGCTCAGCATTACCGCCAGCGCACAGCAAATCATGCCGAATACCGTCAACAGTTGTGGCGACGGATGTGCTTGCATCTCGCGCGATGTTGTTCGGAATCGTCTCGCCATCGTGCAATGCCTAGTAGTGGTTGAGAAGAATCACAAAGACATCTTGCGTCAGGCCGTCGCGAGCGATAAACGCCAGCTCAGGAGTATCCGCCGTGGGATTTACGGCTAAATCGTTAGGAGTCGTACATCGTTGCGGGTAATCGACTTCGATCATTGCGCCCGATTTGACGTCAATTCCAACCAGCGGGTAATACGCTTGCTTGTGCCGGGCGTGCGAAAATCCCCAAATGCGTTCATTTGTGGGCTCCCACGCGGGGCCGGAAGATTCAAAATCTACGTTGACGACGACCTGTTCTCCCAGGTCGCGCACTTGCCCTACATTGTCGACAGGCGCCAATGCGATCTGCCAAGGATGATTCTCTCCCGACTTCCGATGATAGAACGAGACAAAGCGCTCGTCGGGAGACCAGCAGGGACTGCGCACATCGTCTGACGCGTTGATCGGAACGACCTGCTCGCGCTCGGTGCGAAGATTGCGAATCACCACATTGTAGGCGCCAATGCGCCCCGCCCCTTCTCGTTGTCGCGCGATGAGAAGCCGCGTGCCGGTTCGATCCCAGCGCGGTTGAGAACCGCTTCCCAGTTTCTGGCCGGATTCAACACTTTCGCCGTCCGTCCAGGCTTCATGGATCAACTGGCCATTGCGTTCGTACACCAGCCGGCAAATCCCGTCCGTCCGTCGATACAGTGCCGGGTATACGTTCCGCGCGGTGTCCTTGGTCTTGGCAACAGGCTCGGCACCATCTTCGGAAACATAAATCTGCGCGGCCTTGGAATCGCGAGTCGTGCGCGCGAAGGCGTAGCTGGCCGCACTATTGACGCCCCAACGCAGCATCTGGTCGTTCGCACCGTCGGCAGAACTCAGCAGAGTGGGCTGCAGGGCAGATAACGAGGAGAACATTAGTAACTTTGTCGATCCTGAACCGACGTCGCTGCGCTGGAACGCTAGACGCTGGCCATCGTCAGACCAACTCGGCAGGTAGTGATTATTTTTGTCACCGTGTAACTTCAAGAGCACCACCGTCTCGATCCGCGGACGACTGACGATATCGCGCAGTTCCCGAACTGTGGGAATGCGCATGCCTGCGACCAGTGGCCGTCCCAGCTTGAGCTGCCCGAATTCACCGTCCACTAGTTCCTCGGCACACGCGCCGGTCGAGAACGCAATCGTCGTGTACATAATCAGGGCAAAGGCAGCCAGCGTTACAAAATCCTGGCAAGAGCGACGCGGCCGCGGCCAGCGGTGAAGCCGGTCGACGCGTAAGGCGCACACATTCAGCGCATTGCGCCAAGTGCGTTTCAGCACACTCTGCCAAAGGGTCTTGATACGAATCGAGGGCATACCAAACGCCGCTTAATAGGGGAACTTCGCCACACGCGCAGTCGGTGTCTCGTGCAATACGATGGGTGTTTTGACCGCGGATTTTCCAACGGGGCGCATGTCGCACCGATAAGTGACCGGCTGCTGCCCAATGGCAACGACACGCAACAAGAGGCCGCCCTCGATTGGGTATTGCTCCCATTGCGCGGCATCCAATGGGGGCAAATCAAGGGTCGTCTGTTCTCGCTTCCAGGGTGCAATCTGCCACCAGTCCTGATGGTCGTCTTTGTCAGGTGCGAGTTGGCCTTCAATCGTGACGGATGATGCCGCACCGGGGCTGGCCACACGCTGCGCATTGCACCAGAGCGAATTGGCGTCGGCCGGATCGGCGGTGAAGGTAAATCGGCATTTCAAGTCTGCGGTCATGGCTTGACGCAGCTTTTTCCGGTCGGCTGGCGATAACGCCTCCGCGGCAACCTTTCCGCCACGATGGTTCTGCGCCTTGCCACCCATGGCGAAAAACACCGCGTTAAAACGAGGCGCCAATCGTTGGCGCGCATTTGCACCTTCGGTCTGTAATGCGAGTCCGCAGCGGTGCAGCTGTTCGTCGTACAACTCGTCCGCACAGAGCTCGCAGTACAGATTGCAAGCGTCGCGACCGCGCGCCGCTAGTAGAAAGTCCCTCTCGTCGCGCGAGAACCACTTCGAGTGCTTGTCGATAGCCGGCCGCATCTGATCGAGCACGGGCTGAGGGGCATTTTCCATCGCCCACTGGAGTGCAAAGTCACGAAATAGCTCGTCGTCGCCGCCCGTTGGCAAGGTCTCAACACGCGCAGCGAGATAATCTTTGACGGCTTGTTTAGGTTTATTGCGTGCTTCTTTGAGGCCCCGTTCGATGCCGTCCGCCAGCAAATTGCTGATATTGCTTCGGACGCGGGCCGCCACATCCTGGGAGCTAACGATTTCGAACGGACAGATAAGTTCGCCGTCCGAGTCTGTCGACCCGTCCGGCTTTGTTAGTTCGATGCTGTTACGACTCAGCAGTTCTATTTCCAGATCGCCAAAGGCGGGCTTCACGACCTCCAATTTGACTCGCCCGACGATCATTTCTTGAACGCCGAGTTCCAGTGTCATCTTGTCCTTATCGAAGACGATGCGGCGATCGCGAGTATTTTCTAGTAGATTTACGTGCAGGGTGTCCTTATGGACTTTCGCACTTGCCCCGGACTGCGCTCTTCCCATCGCCGAACACGCCAGCACCACGCCGAGAGTGCCGCAGGCAATGATTGTGAAGCTGCGGCTTGTCATAGTGCTAGTTCTCCGCATGCTTGGGCTTTGCCTGGGATGTCAGAACCAGCAATGTCCCGTCGTCCAAGGGAACTAGGAACTGGTCATGACCAAGGGGAACGGCGGCGGTGGCAGGACCGGCAGCGACCGGTAACTCACGGTTCCGATGCGTATGACCATCGTCCCAATTGAGAATTGTGAGCTGTCCTGCCTCATCAATTACCACCAGGCCCTCGTCGCTGGCAACAGGTTGGCCGCAAATTCGACCAGGCGTGGGCTCGGAGACCCAACGCAACTCTTTGGACGGAATGTCGATGCTGGCGACTTTGCGCGATTCCAATACCACGAGCGCGGACTGGCCATGGACGAAAGGGGACATGGTCGCGCGGCCAGGCAGAGCCACTTTCCAATGCTCCGGGGCAGCGTCGTTCCAATGGACGCCGTGCAACGTTCGGTCCCGGTCGGCGACCAACATATTGCTTGCGGACCAATCCGGCGGTAAGAATCCAGCTTTCGTCAACTTGATCGCGTTGCCAACTTCAAGGAAGCGCCACAGCCCCGCGTCACCACGCTGCAGCGCCAAGCGACGCACGGTGCCATGATCCGAGAGAATGAACAAAGACTGGTTGCCGTCAGACATCAAGACCGGCCGCTCGCCGATCAAGCCATCTGCCGATCTCCAGCGATAGGTGGGCAACTGTGCGGGGGGCGCCTGGGGATTCAATTCGCACAATTGAATGTTGCCGTCGTCGCAAGGAACGGCGAGACGTTCCCCCATCAGGCACGGCTGGCCGGAAATCGAAGCCGGCAACGGCACGATGTTCCAAGCTGATTGTTGCCTTTTCGGGTCGAGCACCTGGGCGACGTCGAAAATCGCCAGCCGGCGGCCATTGTCGATCACGGCGACTACATGCGACGGGCTGGCTGCCGGGCCTAACAGGTAGAATTGCGACGCAATCATGCCGGCCGTGGAAAAGCCCTTCACAGCCGGTTGAAAGGGTGGGGCGACGTGATCAGCAGGGACCACGCCCTGAGGGATCTTCATACGCCAAATCTGGCCGCCGTGGTCGACCAGCAACACGTGGCCGTCGTGTACCAAGGGGTTACTCCACAGACTGTGTCCCAAGGCGCAGCTCCACAGCGTCTTGCCCCCTTCGGCCTCGACTGCGGATAGTGTGTAACCGCGCCCATCCGGTGACATGAGTGTGAGATAAAGAGTCTTGCCGTCGCTGGACGTCTGAGACTCTTGTACAGGAATCCCCTCGATGCTCGTTGAGTCTCCGGTCTTGGGCCACACCGTGGTGATGCGCTGACTGGGAACGTCGAGCAGTCGTTTTTGCAACTTGCCGCCCGTTACGACCCACAGCAACTGTTCCTGCGAATTCACGGCTAAAGATCGCGCCGGATCGTCGTCCACTTTTACCGCGTCAGGATCGTCGATCATCCGATACAGGGCCTCCTCTTCGCTGGCGTCGATATTCAAATTGACGCCGTAGGCGCCGACGACACCCCGGTCCGTGACAAATGTCACGCGATCCGGCGCGACGAGCGGCGGGAGCCATGTCCAGCCCTCTAATGCCTCTTCCTTGAGAGGAGCATCGTGCGGCGAGCGAAAACCTCCCTCGTGAACACGAAAGACTCGCAACAAGGTGTTATCAAACCCTGCCGCCTGATTGAGGATCAAATACGGTCCGGCCAGGATCGGCTCGGACCGTAAGGATCCGCCAGGATGATTGGTAAAGAGAACCGATCGACAGGCCGGTCGCGACGGATCGTCCAGCACCTTGGGGTCGATGGCAAACAGCCGCTTGTTCTCTGCCGGAAAGTACACCAACCGCGTCAAAGGATCGTACTTTCCGCCGGACGCCAACGGTTTGTTCACCCGAATGGTCCCCAGACGCTTTCCCAGCACCAGTTCCAACACATGGATCTCGCCGGTCGCCGTCGGCAGCAAGCCGCAGGTACGCGTGACCGTGTCACCATCGGCAGCAAGGGTCGGTACGATCGTTGGCGCGGTAAAGACCGCGCCGTCGAGTTTGTAACTCCAGCGTACTCGTCCCGTGCGTTCTTCAAGCGCGAGCAATCGCCCCTCGCCGGGAGAGGCCGTTAGTAACAATGGAGGACTCGTTGGTGTTTCGGAAATGCGGACCGGTAAACCGTCGCAGTCGATTCCCAATCGGCGTGCCCAGAGAAATGTTCCGCGCTCGTCAAAAGCGTACAGCACGCCTCTGGCCAGCGCCAGCACGACGGCAGAGGCGCGCATCTGCTTGTCTTGGGCAAGCGATTGCTTGTTAAGCAGCCACAACGTGGCTGAGGGTTCGCGCCCCTGCGCCGTCGTGGGCGGATCCTGGGATTCTATCGGTGATTGCGCCGCGACCTCGTAGGTGACCTGCTGAACCTCGAATTGTTCGGCTTGCCGTAACGCTTCTTCCAACTCCTTGGCCTTACCGAGTTGCGGATATTCCTTCCGCAGCGCGTCGTAACGCGCATAGGCTTTGTCCGGATCGACCGTGGCATCGCTCTCGCGCAGCTTTTTCAAGTCGCCCAGCACCAGATCACGCGCACGCTCACGACGGACTTCCGCATCAGCGTCTTTCAAAGACTCGTCGAGCTTTTGAATCCTATCTTTGACCCAGTCATCCTTCATGGAGTTGGCGACTGTGGAAAATAGTTCGAAGGCCGTCTTCGCCTGTTCAATTTTCGCGGGATTGCGTTCGCGGGTGGCTTCCTCGAGGAAGCGTCTGACGGGACGTTCCGTCAGGTCATACAAGTAATTTGCGTACAACGCGTACACTTCTTCGTCACGGTATTTTTTATAGATGCCATTCATACGATCGAGCAAGGCTTGCGCCGGATCGGTGGTCGCCGCGATCTGCGCGTCGCAAAGCTCGACAAAGAATGGCACGTATTCATTCTTGGGAAACGCCGGATAGTCCTGTGCCAGCTTTGCGAAGTTGGCTGACGCCAGTTCCCAATGGCTGAGCCCGAATTCGTCCGCGACAATGCGATCCCAGACTTCCTCCGGGGGCGGATAAATCCGCCGGTAGGCCATCCGTCCCATCACGCCGAATACGCCGAGTAAAACAACGCCTGCCACCAAGGCGATGCGCCAGGGGAATGCGCTAGGTTGATAATAAGTGTCTTCCGGCGGACTCGTATCGAATGGGTCATCATCGGCGACCGCATCAACGACATCTGGCCGATCCTGACCGGGAGGGAGCGCACGCTCGAAATCCCCCTCGTCGGATGATGTCGCGGCGGGACCGCCGTGCGCCACGGTCTCGGCATGCCCTTGAACGTGATGCAATGTATTGTCGTGCGCAGGGCCAGCGGCGACGACATCTGCGTTTCCGCTGGTCCATTCCATCCGATCAAAATCGTCATCTTCATCGTCGACAGCCATTGCCTCGACGAATTGCGGCCCAACGGTTTGGGGAGTCTGCTGACCCGACACGATCAAATTCGGCTCGACTTTGAATGGATCGCAGCGCGCGTTACGACAGGGCAGCACCATACCTAGCGAACTGCGGTCGACGTGGTAGAGTTCGCCACAGCTTGGGCAGCGGACGTCGAAAGAGGACGCAACGCCGGCAGTGGGGGTCGGCGTGTGCGAGCCGTTCGCGAGCAACACGGCCACGTCCTGGCAGATTTCCAAGGGATCAGGACGCTTAGACGGTTGCACGGCCATCATTCGCTGCACGAGGCGGTCGAATGCCTCTGGTATATCGCTGCGCGTTTGGCAGATCGATGGCCTGGGGGCGGTGGCATGACGCTGGTGCAGCCCGGCCAGATCCAGATCAAGAAAGGGCTGTCGGGCAGTGAGGCAATAGAAAATGGTACAGCCGAGGGCGTACACGTCCGCCGCGATCGTGGCGCTATGGGGGTCAACGAACTGCTCAGGCGCCATGTAAGCCGGCGTTCCGAGCGTCACGCCGGAGCGGGTCGTATCGAAGCTTCCTTGATCAAAGTCGGAAATCAATCCCAGGCCGTAGTCGACGATCTTCGCCTGATCGTCATCAGCGATCAGGATATTGCTGGGCTTGATATCTCGATTAACGACGCGTGACTGGGCAGCAACTTCCAGTCCTGCAGCCAGACCGGTTAGATACCGGGCGACACGCGCGAGTGGGAGTGGCTGCTCCGATTGGATCAGCTCGTCCAGCCGCTTTCCGTGCACAAATTCCATGACGAGAAATAGCCGGCCCGCCTCCTGGCCGTGTTCGAAGGCATGCACGATGTTGGCATGCTTGAGACGTATGGACGCCTCTATCTCGCGCCGGAATCGTCGGCTGGCTTCCGGTTCGTTGGAACGCGGAAACTTAATCGCCACACGGCAGTTGTCGCGCGAGGTATCGCGCGCCTCATAGACTTCCCCCATCTCTCCGGAGGAAATCCGTTGTAAACCAGCATAACGGCCCACAAACCGGTCACGGCAGTTCGGACATTCCCAGGGAATTGTCCGACCATCGTCTGCCGAAAACTGAGTGTGACACGTGGGGCAATTTGGCATGCTGGCTGCTGCAGGGACAACGTTTCCGGCCGGGTTGAATTGCTTAGATCGTGGAGCACCGAGGCCCACCGTGCACGTACCTATCTTGGTTCTTGTGCAACGACCTGAACGTCGAAACCACCGCCGGTCCGGACCACCTCGAATTGCGTCGACTTGATACGATCTTCCGATAGTCCGCGATAGGCAATCTCGAGCTTGGAGAGTCGGTCCTCGAGCCGCTGCGGCAAAAGCGTCATGAAGTAATCGCCCCGCGCTGACATGTGCAAGTGCTCGGCGACGCGACGCGCTGAAGATGGATCTTGATCCATCCAAAACATCTGGTCGATCTCACCTTCTTTATGAATCGATTGACCAGGCGGTTCTTTGCTCAGATCGACATAAACGTAAGATCCACCATCGCCGGGAAAAACGATGGTGGCGCCCAATCCTTTGATCTGTGCCACGTAGTCTGCCGCGCTGCGCATGTTGAATCGGAGGATCCAGCGCGCTTGTCGTGCCGACCTTCCGCTCGCGGCGTCTCCTCCTCCGCCCCCTTGGCCCCCGCCGCCGGATCCATCTCCGCCTGTGCCGCCACCGGATCCGCCGCCGGCGCCGGCCCCGCCTCCTCCGCCCGACTTGTTTAAGTTTTGGGCCAGCCGTTTACGAATCGAATTGGCGGCGCTCTCGGCACGTTGCGCAACGTCGCCGGCCGAAACCGAAGTCTCACTGGGGCTGAAATCGGTATCCACGGGCGCGTCAGGTTGCACCTCCGTATCCAACTGGGCCGACGGCGTCGTTGGCAGCGGCATATCGCTCGACGTGGACGTCGATTGCTCGAGCGATTGTCCGGAATCACCCCCCGTTCCCGAGCCTGCTCCGGACGGCAGGCCGTCCGCGCCGATGCCGGGCGCGGCGCCATCTCCGTCACCGTCGACAATGGCGATGGCGCCAATCGTCGGCGGGCGATGGTTGCGCTTGGCGAAGGCCGTCAACCCCAGGGCGAATAGCAACACGACAAATACGTGCAAGCTGATCGAGATCACGGTCGAGATCGGCAATTCGAAGCGGGGGGAGTACCGCCACCAGAATCGCTGCCAGCTTGTCGTGGGACGCCGCGGAGCTTTTGCGGCTTTTTTAGGATTGGGCGCGGTAGCCATGGCGATTTAACCCCTAGCCCTTTTTCATCAGGAAGTGGACCTGGTCGATGCCGGCGCCGCCGGCGGCGTCGATGACCTTGATGACCGTTCCGTATTCCACGCCGTCGGCGTCGAGAATCAACTCCTTGCGGTTTTGGCTCGACTGACTTGTCAGATTCTTTTCTAGTTCCGCTTCGGGTACTTCGGTCTCACCGACCCAAAACCGGGGTTGCCGTTGCTCCTGGCGCGCTCTGACTCGGATCATGAAGTTGTCGACGTCTTCGCTGCGCACCGTTCTCACGCCCGAATCGTCGGTGGTTTTCGTTTGTGGCATCTGTAAAACTTTTTCCAGCACCTGATAGCCCGTCGTCAGGATGAAGAAGATCAACAGCACCAGCGTCACATCGATCAAGGCGTTCATGTCGACGCCGCCATCGTCCTCTTCCCTGGCAACGGGCTCGGGCTCTAGCTCAGCAGCGATTTCGGCGAATTGTGGATGCTCTTCAATAACTTGCCATGCGGTATCGCGCGGTCCGCGCACCTCGTCGGTTGTGTCGAAGTCTCCATCGCGCAGGGCCTCGACAATGCGGGCCACGGACAAGCCGGCGACCTCTTTCGGCGATCCGCGATGACGTAGCGTCCAACTCATGCCAGCTATTCCTTCCCCTGGTGATCGCTCACCCCGGCTTCGATTCGATCGAATCCCTTGCTAGTCAGTCCTGCTAGAAGTGCTTGTATCGTTTCATAGGGAACTTGGGCCTGCGCCCTGATGATCGTTGTCTCGACGCTTCCCTTGGGATGTTTCTCGGCGGTGTGATTGAGGAAATCCGCCAATTCGGCGCTGGCAAATTTGCGCTCGTCCCCGCCATCGAGAAAGAACTGCGGCTGCGAGGCCTCGAATGCGACGTTGATGTTCAGCGGCTCGCGCTCGGCGATGACGCGGGCGTTGGTCGCGGGAGGGGTCTCGACCGGCGAGGCGGTGATCATTTCGGCCGCCGTCAACATAAAAAACACGAGCAGCACCAAACTGATATCGATCAGCGGAATCATGTCTGGGTCTTCTTCCTCCTCCGCATGACTGGAAGAGCCGAACCCTAGATCAACGGCCTCGTATGCCTCGGCTTCGTCGTCCGCGCTGACCGCGGCCGCGTGCGGCAAATAGGTGGCGAACTCGGGTACGTCCTGGATCACGCGCCAGTCCGTTTCGCCCGCGGCGCGGACGCAATCGTTCGCCGAAATGCGTCCTTGCTGGATCCAATCTGTCAATTTGTTGAAGTCAACGAGCGGAGAGACGACGTCTCGTTCGACGAGTCGCACTTGGAATTGCTTCGCTTGGGTCACGACCGCGGTCTCCGTTATTGTTTGTGAGCGACCGCGGCACTGGGATTGGGAGCCGTAGCTTTCGTAGCGGGCTTGGTACGCACATACTCTTGGACGAGCGCTAGCAATTTCTGGGCATTGCTCTTCATTTGGATTTCGACTTTGTGCACGTTGGCTTTGAAGAGCACGTGCGCGAAGACTAGCGGAATCGCGGTGACCAGACCGAGGGCCGTGGCGAAGAGGGCCAAGCCGATCTCGGTGCTTGCTTGTGCCGAGCCGCCGGCCTTGCCGGATTTGGCAGCTTCGCCCAATACTTGGAAGGTGCCGATCATGCTCACCACGGTGCCGAGCAGACCAACCATCGTGGCAATTTTGGCAATGGCCATAATGGAAGGGAGCAGGTAATTCAGATCCGGCACGAATTCCAGCTCGATCGCGCTGGCCATCGATCGCCGCATCGCCGCCGTACCCTGCGGAAAGGCGTGCAGCCCTCGCGCCAGCAGCCGCGGGATCATTCCCTTTTCGCGCTGACACAAAGTCAAAGCACCAGCAGGGCCATTTTGCGACAACTCTTGCTGCAAGCTTCCCAGGAATCGATCCATGTCCGTGCGGGCGTTGAAATTCAGCATCAGCCGCCAAGCGACCAGCGCTGCCGCGGCCAAGGACATGGCGAACATCACTATGGCGAACGCCATGTGGTTCGTGACAAACGTTGTAAAGGCTTCCATGGGTGTGGACTGTCTCCCGGCAGGCTGGAACGGAAACTATTTAGCGTCGCCCTGTGCGGATCGCCATTTACGCCATTGCTTGATCTGCCCTGCTGTTTCTAATGGTGACTGGCCTTCGCGCGGTCCGAATTTTTGACCTGTCAGTTCACGGAGCATCGCGGCAACTTGCGGCCATTGATCGCGCGGTATGCGCTTTAACTGCTCGGCCTCGGGTATCGCATCCAGGACCAGCTTGGCGGCTTCAGGATCCTTGAGCTCGCGCAGCATCTTGATGGATGCCAGCCTGTCGCCTGGTGAAGAGTCTTTGGCGGCCAGCGTATCGATGGCGGTGTCGCGAAGCTGCACGCGCTCTTTGGCACTGACCCGTTCCAGGCGTGGTGACAATTGTTGCCAGATCAGCTTGCTCAACTCCGCGTCCGCGGCCGAAAGCCAGGCCACGCAATCTGCGGGTGACGCAGCGGCGATGGCTGTTTTGACGCGATCGCGAATGTTGGTTGATACCGCTGGCTTTGCGCCTTGCGCCAATTGCCACACATCCATCAGGTGCTCGCGGGCATCCTTGGCCGTGAGTTTGTGGTCTCCGATCTCTTCGACAAGAAGTGCCTTGCGGTCTTCGTCTGCCACCGACATCATTCCCAGCAGTTCGCCGACGGGCTTATTGGCCCAATCCTTCTTGAGTATCTGGCCTTCTCGGGCCACTTTGGCCTGGCGGTTCTTAACGGTATTGTTGAGCAGCGTCTTGAGTTTCGGATCGTCGGTCGCGTCGGCGGCTTTCTCAAGCACATCTCGACTGCATTTCTTTAGCACAAGCTCTCTGGCATTGTGGGCAAATTCCGTGACGGTTCCATCTACCTTGCGTCCCGAGGTTGCCAAGAGCAACGTGCTGATATCTTGCGGATCGACGTCGCCTGATTCGAGCGCCTGCTGCAAAAGGTCCAAAAGATCCTTTGCGGCCTCACGATGCAGCGGCAACTGGTCATTACCCGGCACTTTGCCATTCATCAATAGGGAACTAATGGAGGAGATCACCGCCTTATTCCCTTGTCCGCCCAGATGCGACACAAGCTTTTTTGCCATCTTCCGGTATTCGGGGATCTTCTCCAGCGGGAAGGTGGGGAATTCGGCGGGGTTGATATTGCGATTATCGAGATAGGCCAGGGCCGACAGACAATCTTTTGCGATCAATGTGCGGGATTGGATTTCGCCCTCAGTCAGACGCGCCTCGATCTTTCCCCCGCGCGCCGCTCCGCCTTTGGGCTTGGCGGCATCCTCAGCGCGCTTCTTCTTGAGCTGTTCGGGCGTGACGGCGCGCAACTCGCTGCGTTCCAAACTGGCAACCGCTTGAGGGACCTGACGCTTAATCTCGTTCAAGTAGTC
>DASXEJ010000023.1 GCA_036490175.1 Pirellulales bacterium
CGGCAGCGCATGATAAAGCCCTGCACGAGTCAGGCCCGTGCAGGGCTTTTGCGTTCCTCATTGATAACTTGCTGGCAGTGCCGAACTACGCAAGCGCCGCGCGGCAACCACCATCAAGCGACTACTTCTTCTCGTCCTTGGCAGGCTCGTCGCTCTTGCCGTATCGGACCGTGACCTTTTCATCGACTTCTTGCGTGATCTCGCGATTCGGGGCCGTGATCGCGATGACCTGCTTCTGATTTCCTTCGGCCTTCACCGTGCGACCGGCGTTGACGTCGAAGTAGATCGTCATGTCCCCTTCTTGCTCTTCGATCTCGATGTCGACCTGAGAATCTTCGGCCGGCTCGAACGTGATGTCCGACTTGGCGGCGATCTTTTGAATCTCGTGGCCGTCCTCGGTCGTCTTCTCGGAGGTCGAATATGTGACCTCGGTCTTCTTCACACCCGCACCGCGCATCTCCTCGGCGAAGCTCTGCGTCCAGTTGATATCGGGAGCCACCGGCTTCTCGGGCAACGGGACGATTGAGCGGGTGATCATTTCCTTGACGCTGTTCTCGTTGAGCCCACCCATCATGCCTCCCATGCCGCCACCACCGCGACGGCCGCCGCCGCCACCACCGCCGCTCTGCTTCTCGAATTGTTCCTTGAGCTTGGCCGGTAGAGTGATGTCGCTCACCTGACCCGCCGCAGTCGCCTTCAGCGTGAACGTCTGGCCAATGAGGGCCTCGATCGTGGGGCCGATCATGTCCCAAGCCTGGCCCGATCCGCTGCCGGGCTTCTTCGAATCGTAGTCGAGCGAGGCGAACGGAGAATCCATCTTCATCTGAATGCGATCGACCGTTTGCTCCAGCATGGCCGTGCCGTCGGCAGCGACTGATTTCACTTTCCAAGTCGTGTCGAAAATCATGCCCGACTTGATTTCGACCAGCGAACCGCTGAGATCCATCTTCATCTCGGTCTCGCGATCCATGACGTAGTTCAGCGTGTCACCTTCTTTGAACTTCCAGCGCAGCGTGTTGTCGGCCTGGGCCGTAGTTGCTGAGGCCGCAACAGCGACCACCAGCGCGCACCAGCGGGTAAAACGTGCACAGCACATGACGTTTGCCTTTCGTGTTTCGAGTGAACCGGTGAATTGAGAAGAAAGCACGGAACAAACCACCCGCCGCGCCAGGACCATTCAGTCGGGTTAGTCGATCGTTGACCCGCACGAATTACGTGGAGAGCAATTGCGCGGTGATCGTTCGAGACCGGCCGCCACGCGGGGGCGCGGCTGCCGTCGCTGGCTGCAATTGTAGCCGTCCCCAAAGGTTACGCAATCGTTCAGCGCGGCTGGCAAGGAACGACTTGGACCTCAAAAAATGAACCGCGTCTGGATGGCACGGTTGCCTTGTCGCATCGTGCGCATCGCAATGCGGAAACCTCCTACACGGCGCCGCAGAACACGCCAGTAGTAGCACCCCCTATTCAGTTACTTTGCGGCCCGGTCGGCGATGGAGTGCCAAGAAGGGCGCCCGCCAACGAGGAACCGGCCGATTCCGATCCCGCACGCCTATCGTATTACCCGCGGCGCCGAGAAACTGACAATCCGCCGGCCGGCCTATCGCCATTTCCTGCTTCCTCGGGAAACAACCGGCTGGCTGCGAGGCAGCCGTGGCTGTGCTACAAAGTGCCGTTGGTGCATCGTCCGTAATACGCATTACACAGCAATCCACTCTCAGCGGAGAAGATATCGATGAACGTCGACGGCAAAGTGGCCATTGTCACCGGGGGTGGAACCGGCGTTGGTCGAGCGACAGCGCTCGATCTGGCTCGCCGTGGCTGCGCGGTGCTGATTAACTACTCACGCTCGCGCGACGAGGCCGAACAGACGGCCGCCGACGTGGCCGCCTTGGGCGTCCGCGCCATCGCGCATGCGGCCGACGTGGCCGACGACGCCGCCTGCCGCGCCATGGTCGACACCGCCGTGCGCGAATTTGGGCGGTTGGACGTGCTGGTCAACAATGCTGGCACGACTCGATTCATTCCGCACGACAAACTGGAAGAGGTAAAGACCGAAGATTGGGAGCGCATCATGGCGGTCAATGTGCGAGGGCCGTTTCAATGCGCCCGCGCCGCGGCGGCCGCGATCCGCGCCACAGGCGCTGAAGGCGAGATTATCAACGTCGCCAGCATTGCCGGCATCGCCGCCACCGGCAGTTCGATTCCCTATTGCGCCTCGAAAGCGGCGCTTATTAATATGACGATCGCGCTCGCGCGGACGCTGGCGCCCAAGATCCGCGTCAACGCCGTGGCGCCGGGGTTCATCGACGGTCGCTGGCTGCGCGCGGGCTTGGGAGCGAATTACGACGCGGCCTTGCAAACGTTTGCCGAGAAGCTGCCGTTGGGGCGCGTCTGTCAGCCTGAGGACGTTTCGGCCGCGATCGTCAGCCTGATCACCGGATCGGACACCGTCACCGGCCAAACGATTGTCTGCGATAGCGGCATGCTGA
This sequence comes from Pirellulales bacterium, assembly GCA_036490175.1. Taxonomy (NCBI): domain Bacteria; kingdom Pseudomonadati; phylum Planctomycetota; class Planctomycetia; order Pirellulales; species Pirellulales bacterium. The sequence goes on from DASXEJ010000023.1 coordinate 2,490, forward strand.
TCGCGGATTTCGCGGCCCGCCCCAAGGCTCGAACCTGAACCCTGCGACGAGGAGTGTATGTCATGGCGGAAGATCACGTATTTACAGAAGCGGAACTGCAGGCAGAGCTGGCCCGGATGCCGGGCTGGGAGATTCGCGACGGCTGGTTGCGCCGCAAATTCCACACGCCTGGCTGGCCGCACACGCTGATGTTGGCCAATACGATCGGCTACCTGGCCGAGGCCGCTTATCATCATCCTGATCTATCTTTGGGCTATGCCGAGGTGACCGTTAAGTTGCAAACCCATCGCGTCAGAGGGATTACAGCCCACGATACCGAGTTGGCCGCCAAGATCGATGAGGTCGTCCTTTGGAAGCCCAGCGGCGGCGCCTTGGAAGGATTTCCCAAGAAATGGGTTCACTAGCTGCGTAGGAAGAGAAAGCCGCTAGCGCGCCGCGCCCTGTCCGCGCCGAGCCCCGCTCGGTCTTGGGCTGCCTGACCGAATAACATGTCCCGTGACCCTCGTCCCCTTAGCATCCGCCCGCTCCGTGCAAAATCTTCGCGCCAATTGAGCGAACCTCCCTACAGGCAGTGCCCACTGAATCCAGCCTGAAAGGAGCCCGCGATGACAATCTTACGCAACGTGGTAGCGGTCCTGTCGAACTCGTTCCGGCCGTTCTTACTGATGAACCTGGTGTACTTTGGCTTAGTCGGAGCGGGCATGGCCTATGGAGCGTGGGACCGCTCCGCGCCGGACGCGATCCGCAACGAACTCAAATCCGAAGTGCCGCAACAACTTCCCGCGGTTTACGACGCCTACATGGGCGGTCACCTGGCTAACGCCATGGTGCTGACGTTTGCCATCAACTTTTTTGCCGGCAGCCTGTTGTTCATTACGCTACCGTCCCTGCTGCTCCCTTTTAGCGGTATCGCGCTGGGTGCCACCCGAGCCGTTTATTGGGGACTGATGTTTTCTCCGACCTTGACCACATTGAGTTTCGCGCACGTCGCTCTCGGCTTGCTCATGGCAGGGCTGATTATGCTGGAAGGAGAAGGTTATGTTCTGGCGATGGTAGCCTCGTACGTGCAAGGCAGGTCCTGGCTGGCGCCGGCTCGTGTTGGGGCGGCAAGCCGCTGGCAAGGTTATAAATCTGGCACCTGGCAGACGTTCAATATCTATGCCCTGGTTGCGATCGTCCTGGCCGTGGCCGCCGTGTATGAGGCGACGCTTGTCATCCTCGTCGTACCGTGGCTCAAATGATAGCGCATTCCTAATTCAGCCGAGCTCTCTTCATGAATCCCAATTGCTTCGTGTTGGCCGCGCTGGTGGCCGTATCGTTCTTTCCTCTGGCCAAACCCGTAGCCGCCGCCGATACCCCTGGCCAGCAGCTCGCCAGGCTGTTCGACGACAGCTGGGAGTTCGCACTTCGCGAAGATCCGCTATTTGCCACGAACATTGGCGACGCCCGCTACAACGACAAGCTGCCGCGCGAGACGGTGGCCGATCAAAAGCGCCGGCTGGCGGCCGATCGCGAATTCCTCGCCCGACTGGAAAAGATTCCCCGCGATCCATTGTCGCCGGCCGAACAGTTGAACTACGACATCTTTGCCCGCATCAAGCACAACGCCATCGACGAGGCCCAGTTCCAGGCTTACTTGATGCCAATCACCAATCGTTCGGGCTTTCATATTTCGTTTCCCGAGTTGCCGCTGGAAGTGCCGCTGGCCCACACCCACGACTACGAGAATTACATCGCCCGTCTGGGCGCTTTCTCGCAATATGTCGACGATCACATTGAGCTGTTACGCGCCGGCATCAAGCAAGGCCTGACGTTGCCAAGCATCGTGATGGTCGATTTCGACAAAGCGATCACGCCGCATATCGTCGACGATCCGGCGACCAGCCTGCTGTACAAGCCCTTCACTAAGTTTCCCGATGCGGTCGACGCCGCCGACCAGCCGCAACTGATCGAAGCCGGGCGCCAGGCCATCGCAAAAAGCGTCGTGCCGGGCTATCGCAAGTTGCTCAAGTTTCTGGGTGACGAATACGTGCCGGCCTGCCGCCAGCAGATCGGCGCGAGCGTCTTGCCGCGCGGGCGCGAGTTTTACCGACACCGCGTACACCAGTTCACCACGCTCGACATCGATCCGCAGCAGGTCCACGATCTCGGTCAGTCCGAAGTCCTGCGCATCAAGAACGAAATGCAGGCGATCATCAAGGACGTGGGCTTTCAGGGCGACTTCGGCGCGTTTGTCGAATACCTGCGCAACAATCCCAAGTTCTATGCCGACACGCCCGACCAACTCTTGAAAGAAACCAGCCTGGTCCTGAAGCGTATGGACGGCGAATTGCCGAAGCTGTTCAAGACGCTCCCGCGCACGCCTTACGGCATGCGCGAAGTGCCCGACTTCATCGCCCCGCGCACGACCACGGCCTATTATCAGCCGCCGGCTGGCGACGGTTCGCGGGCTGGGTTTTATTACGTCAACACGTACAACCTGAAGAGCCGTCCGCTGTACGAGATCGAGGCCCTGTCGCTGCACGAGGCGGTGCCGGGGCATCATCTGCAGATCGCCATTGCGCAGGAGCTGCCCGACGTGCCCAACTTCCGCCGCTTTGCCGGGTTTACTGCCTTTGTCGAAGGATGGGGGTTATACGCAGAACGGCTCGGCCTCGAGGTTGGCTTCTATCAGGATCCGTATCGCAACTTCGGACGACTCAGCTACGAAATGTGGCGGGCCTGCCGCTTGGTTGTCGATACCGGCATGCACTACCTGGGTTGGACCCGCGAACAGGCGATCAGCTTCATGTCTGACAACACTGCGCTGTCGATCCACAACATCACGGCCGAGGTCGATCGGTATATTGCGTGGCCCGGCCAGGCACTGGCTTACAAAATGGGAGAGTTGAAGCTGCGCGAGCTGCGCCAGTTGGCCGAGGAGCGGCTGGGCGAGCAATTCGATGTCCGCGAATTTCACGACGTAGTACTTGCCAGCGGAGCCATCCCGCTGAGCGTGCTGGAAACGAACGTTCGCACCTGGATCGACAGTCAGCCTGCTGAAACGGCGAACGCCGAACAATAGCGTGGCGAAACGATTCATTCGTGCAGGAGGCCAGGGCGCTATGAAGCGGTCGGGTATTGGTGGGGCGTAATGCTGGGTTAGCCAGCGTCCTGAGTCACTTGGGTGCCGCCGCTGGCTTTGCCCATCGGCGCGCAGAAATCGCCGTCTGGCTGTGCGTACGCACTTACGAAGGCATTCTTAGTGTCGGGAATATTGGCCGACCTGGCGTAGATGACATTGACGCCGCGACTTCATGTTAAGGCCGACAGTAACCCCTTGGAATGTTGGTCGGCTCGTTACGGATCATTCAGAAATCTCAGGCTCAATATGTCGCCACTCTTCGGGAAAGTTGCCCGGATCGATCCACACGAAAACGATCTTCGCCTCGGGGAACAGTCGTTGTGCTCGATGGACCTTTCGATATTCGCAAGCTTCTTTTGCGCGACTGGATCCGTTCCCTTCCACCTCGTCGCTCTCCCTCCCTAGAACAACCCAGACAAAGCATTCGTCGACGGCCGGCTCACCAAAAATCCGCAACATGCGCTGGAGGACCGTCGAGCCCAGCGCCGGAATATCTTCAGATGTTTGCCCAGACACGTAGTTCGAGCGTGCCACAATAAGCCGATGCATTCGATCAGCTTCGCTTAGCAGCACATGCCGCTCACGGATCCAGTTAGTCTCATACGCCAGAAACGCCGCAAACACCGCCAATAAGAGGAACATCCATCCGAATCCAAACTGGAACTTGCGGCGGCGGGGCGACGTAGGCATAGTTGCATTTTAACTATCTGAGCAACTGGCCGCTGACGGTTTCTTTTACGCATGCCGCGCCGCAGAGCGACCAAATTTCGCCGACTACGACAATTACTGACCGAAGGCACGGAGGCGGGGGACCAGCCTAAAACTACGATCGACCGACGCGATGGTGGCTGGCCAGTCCGGTCATGGAGCTTCGGCGACCTGTTGGTTCGAGTTAAGGCCTGAACACACGAATTACCCACTCCTCGCCGCCAAAAGTGTTGCAAATCCCCTTGGCGTTACATAAGATGTGGCTGTGTGGCGGCGGTGTTTCTATGCGCCCATTTTCTTTTACCGCCATTTTCAACGGGGGGTCACGAACATGAGTTCACGCTGCGCTCTGTCGTTTGCACTAGCGTTGTCATTCGCTCTGGCCCCCACGGTCTTCGCCGCCGAAAACAATTCGTCCATCGGCAAGAAGCTTAGTGCCGGGCCACTGTCCGACTATCGCGGCAAGTCACACTCACTCACCGACTACAACGACTCGAAAGTGGTGGTGCTGGCTTTCGTCGGCGTCGAGTGCCCGCTCTGCAAGATGTATGGCCCCCGCTTGGCCGAGCTGGCCAAAGAATACGCCGGCAAGGGAGTGACGTTCCTGGGAATCGATTCCAACCGCCAGGACTCGCTCACCGAGATGGCCGCTTACGCCCGGCTGCACGGCATCGAGTTTCCGCTGCTGAAGGATCTGAACAACGCCGTGGCCGACGGCGTCGGCGCCGAGCGGACACCGGAGGTGATCGTTCTCGACAAGGAGCGCATCATCCGCTACCGCGGTCGCATCGACGATCAATATGGCTTTCAATCCGGTACGGGCTACGTGCGCCCCAAGATCAGCCACCGCGATCTGGCCGACGCCATCGACGAGCTACTGGCCGATAAACCGGTCACGCATCCCACTACCGAAATCGCCGGCTGCCTGATCGGCCGCGTGCGACCGGTGAAAGAGTCGAGCGAGGTGACCTACTCCGACCAGATCGCGCGGATCTTCCAGAATCATTGCGTCGAGTGCCATCGGCCCGGTCAGATTGGACCGTTTACGCTGACCAACTACGACGAAGCGGCCGGCTGGGCCCCCATGATCGAAGAGGTCGTGCGCGAGCAGCGCATGCCACCTTGGCACGCCAACCCACACTTCGGCAAGTTCGAAAATGATTCGAGCCTGACCAAGGAAGAAAAGGATCTGATTTACGCTTGGGTGGCCAATGGCGCTCCCGAAGGAGATCCGAAGAAGTTGCCCGAGCCTCGTCAGTTTGCCGGCACGCACATGATGCCGTGCGAGCCCGACGTGATCATTCCCATGGCCGACGAGGCATTTGACGTACCGGCCGAAGGGACCGTGGAATACAAATACTTCCGCGTCGATCCGGGCTTCAAGGAAGACAAATGGGTCAAGGTCGCCGAATGCCTGCCTGACAATCGTGCGGTCGTGCATCACATCATCGTCTTTATCAAGCCGCCCGAAGGGACCGCCAAGGGGATCGAAGCTTTCGGCCACCTGACCGGCTACGCCCCGGGCACGCGCCCCCATATGTTGCCGGATGGTATGGCCAAGTTCGTGCCGGCCGGCTCCGAGCTAGTGTTCCAATTGCACTACACGCCCAACGGCACGCCGCAAAAGGATCGCAGTTCGGTAGCGATCAAGTTCGAGGATCCCAAAAACGTCAAATGGCGGGTGGCGACCGTCGGCGCTTCGAATGCGGCCTTCGAGATTCCCCCGCATGCCGACGCCTATCCAGTCGAGTCGCAACAAAAGTTCACTGGCGATATTCAGTTACTGTCGCTGTTCCCGCACATGCACCTGCGCGGCAAGGACTTCCACTACGAGGCGATTTATCCCGACGGCACAAAAGAGACATTGCTCGATGTGCCGCATTACGATTTCAACTGGCAGAACAGCTTTATCTTCAGCGACATAAAGACGTTGCCCAAGGGAACGACGCTGCACTGCACGGCCCATTTCGACAATTCCGAGCATAACCTGGCGAACCCCGATCCTGAGGAAACGGTGCGGTGGGGCG
>DASXEJ010000024.1 GCA_036490175.1 Pirellulales bacterium
ATGATGTAGCCAGCGCCGCAACTTTCGGCGAAATCGCGGAAGGCGCGCCGGCGGCCATCATCGAGGATGTAGACGCGCAGCTTACCGGGGGGCCAGTCCATCGCCAGCGCCGCGAGAACCGTTGCGCGGACGATCCCGAGATCTTCGTTGTAAGTCGGTATATAGACATCCACGGTCGGCCAGTCCGCTGGATCGGACGGCAACGGAGCCGGCTTGCGTTCCAGGGGCCACACGGTCTGGATATAGCCCAATGCCATCACCATGATCGCGTAAGCTTCGGCCAGGGCGAGGCCCATGCCGAGAATTCCCTGGGAGAATGTCCCGAAGTCCAGCGTTTCCGTGAAACGCCAGACGATATAGCGTAACGAGACCAGAGCCGAGAGGATCGTCAGGAACAACGTCATTGGCCGGCCCCGTCTGCGATTACAGGCCAGAAACACTATCGGTGTGACGATGGCCACAATTGACTGCTCATCCGGATCTAGATAAACAGTCGTAACGACCCACACAAGCGTCAGCCCAAGCAGAGCCAGTACAACAATGGCGATCCATTCGGCAGTCCTTGGACTGGCAGGACTACCCTGCAGCAAACGCAACAGCAGACGTTTCATGGACGTGTCATACCGCTCCGGTCGGACGCGCGTTCCACCACGGCAGCTCGAGACGTCATCGCGAGCCGAGCCATGATCGCGCGGGTAATTTCGCCGAGGTCCTGGGTGGCTTTCGCTCCGGGCGCATACTCCGCCAACAGCTTTTGCGCCGCGACTGCCTCTGCCACGTGCTCATCACGATAGACCACTCCGAGTAAACGCTCGCCGAAATGCCGTGAGGCCGCTGTCGCTATCGGGGCGCCCAGTCGAGTCCGCGGATCAAATTGATTCAGCACGAATCCCTGATTGATTGGCTGCTGGTGCTCGCCGATTTGACCATAAACTGAACCGCTGTCGAGTGCCGGAAGCAGCGACATTGACGTGGCGTCTACCAGCAACACGGTGACGAGCAGGTCGGCAATCGGCAGGAGTGCCGACAGCATCGTGGAAGGCCCGGGCGGCGTATCGACCACTAAGGTAAGATCGGGTTCAGCTAAAATTTGTCGCACAGGTGTGGTCAGCAGATCCGGGCTCTCCAGGACTGCTGCGGCAAGTTGCGTCGCCGTCACCAAATCCGTTAACCCGTAAGGCAGTACGCCCACGCCGATGGCCGTGGAACAAAGCGACATGCGCCAGTTCGGTCGCTGCGTAATCCGACTGGCGAAGCCGTCTGTGGTCGTTAAGGGGACGCCGAAGTGAAACCGTAGCGTGTTCTGTGGGTCCAGATCAAGCGCGATCACCCGGCCGCCCGATCGCGCAATGCCGCCCGCGATATTGGCAGCAAACGTCGTTTTGCCGACCCCGCCCTTCGGCGAAGCAAGACAGATCAGGGGCATAGACTGGCCTGATGGCCGAGTACCGCGCGACCAACCAGCAACCTTTGTCGATCAATTGGCTGGCTTGGCACAATCACAATTGTCCCAAAAGATCTTGCAACCTGCGTCCCTGATCGGAAGGCCTCTCGGTTTGTGGCATGCCGTCCCGTAAAATGCGGAAAATCGCATTAAGAGGGGTGACGTCGGTTTGTAATGGAGCGAGCGACGGGGGTTTCGCTGCAGAAACTTGCCAACTTGAGCGCGAAACGGTGATCGCCGGTGGATCGGAGAGCGGGGGGCTTGGTGCGACCGCTGGCAGATTGTGGGAATCAATAATGGGGGACGGCGGTGGTGATAAATCCGGCGTTTGTGGCGGAGGAGAGAGCGCCGGCGCGATGTCGGCAATTGGAGTGTGGCTAATAGTGACTCCAGGAAGTACGGCCGCTAGCAATGGGAATGACGGCAAACTGTCTGGCAACGCGCCTTTGGGACCTGACGGCCCAGCATGGAAACTATGATACGCGATCGGTAACGCACCGAGTGCAGTCGACGCGCGTCCCACATCCTGATCTTTCTCTGGGGTCAAGTGATCGTCTCTCCATTGTATCCTGTCCTATAAGCAACGTCCTTTAGCCCAACGACTCCAGCTCGGTCAACGGCATTGTGAAGGTATTAACTCTCCTATGATAGTTGCCACTAAATCCGTGCGTAGCGTGTATACGGAGCCTGGAAGAAGCTTTGGACCAACTGGGGCAGCCTTTGCAATTGCCTCAAGTGGCGGAACGTGTTGACGACTTTGATACATCTGGGTTCGATATTTGGCCTCATCCGTCTCTTCATTCTGATCAAGATAGGAGTCCACCGAACGGCCCACTCCTGACAAGCAATTCCGCGAACCGCTGCATCAGCGGCAGCAGCCGATGCTCAGGCATGTGGGGGATCAGGTCGTAGGAGAGCATGCAAAGCTTTGGGGTTTGTTCCGCATTCGGTAGATTATAGGCTCACGGGACGAGGGTGAGCGGGTGCCAAAGCTGGTGTGGCGGGTCAAGTTGGTGGCGGAGTTGGAGGCCGGGGAGACGACGGAGGTGGAAGTCGCACGCCTCGAACGCGATGAGCAGGCAGGCCCGCCCTCGGGCTTCATCTCGCGGAGGCAGAGCAGCTGACAGCCGCGATCCAGGCGGAGATCGTCCCGGTACAGGTGGTGATTGCCGGCGAGAATCGCTGCACATGCGTCGCTTGCGGGCGGGTCCTGGCCAGGGCATTGTCAGGTTAACCGGATTTGGTCGGCCAGCGCAGCCCGGGTCAGAATGGCGGAATGAGCAAGCCACCCGACCCACACTATCGTCATCGCTTCCCGGCTGAGCTGATCAGCCACGCGGTCTGGCTGTACCACGTCTTCAGCCTGAGCTTTCGGGACATCGAACTGCTGCTGGCCGAACGTGGTGTCATTGTCTCCTATGAAAGCGTCCGGCAATGGTGCCTGAAGTTCGGCGCAAGCTTCGCCGACAAGATGCGGCGGTGGCGACCCAAGCCAGGCGACAAATGGTACCTGGATGAAGTGTTCATTCGGATCAAGGGCGAACGGCACTTCTTGTGGCGTGCCGTTGACCAGGACGGGGTCGTACTTGACATCCTGGTGCAGAGCCGGCGTGACGCGGGTGCAGCGAAGCGTTTCTTCAAGCGCCTGCTGAAGGGCTTGCAGTATATGCCGCGTGTTCTCATCACCGACAAGCTGGGCAGCTATGGTGTGGCGCAGCGTGAGCTGCTTCCCGATGTTGAACATCGGAAGAGTCGCTACCTGAACAACCGGGCCGAGAATTCGCATCGGCCAACCCGGCGTCGGGAACGCCAGATGCAACGCTTCAAATCGTCATCACAGGCGCAAGGCTTTCTGTCGGCGCACTCTTTTATCTATGGACACTTCCGGCCACGACGGCACCGGATGACTGCAACCAACTACCGGATCTCACGTGTCACGACCTTTAGGGTCTGGCGAGAGGAGACGTGTGCCCGGATGGCGGCATGATGATGTCCAACAT